>JAUXII010000082.1 GCA_030621075.1 Lentimicrobiaceae bacterium | reverse complement strand
CATGCTTGATCCATTCCCTATTGGCGGGCAAGTCAGATACAACCGGAATGCATCCTGCTGACATAGCCTCGAGCAAACTGATAGCTGTTGCATCCGATTCCGGAATGGAAACAAATATCTTTGCCTTGTTATACAACTCATAATTGGAATTTTCATCGACCCAGCCTCTGAATTCAACCCTATCGTCAATATTCAAACGTTGAACCAGTAATTTTAAGTTTTCAGTTTCTTCTCCGTCACCTGCGATAATCAGTTTCCAATTTTCATTTTTTTGCCGGATGAACAGATTAAAAGAGGTGATGATATAATCGATCCGGTATAGTTTTTTGTGCAATCTGTTCGAGTAAATAATGGTTTCCTTAGGCTCTTTTTTATAGAAGTCCTCAATTCCAAAATTTGCCACGATCACTTCATGTTTTATTTTTTTAGCAAGTTCAACAATTCTTTGAGCAACATATTGTGAGTCGGCAGTTAAATAGGTAGCATTTTTCAGGTTATAAATAATCATTTTTTTAATCAAGATGCCTCTTTCAGGAGCAATAAGAACATCACTTCCCCACGCGGTAACAATGACAGGGATACCCGTGTTTTTGTTTGCCCGGATTGATAAATATGCGATTGAATTTGCTTGCTGAACATGAATAACATCAGGTTTGAATTTTTTAATATGCCCTCTGATAACCCTGATGTTTTTCAATGCTTGTAATGGGTTGCGAATAGAAAAATCACTTCTGACTGTTCTTACTGAATCAAATTCCGGTCGGGAAGTGTTAGTAATAACCAGAATTTCATCGAAAAATTTCTCGATGAGTTTATAATAGTTGTATGTATGGACACTGCCAGGCCCTATAAGAAGAAGTTTTTTCATTTTTCGCTGGCCCACTGGTTATAGGTTTCTTTTAATGATGGAAATTCTTCCAGAAATTTACGGTCAATGTCACGTGTGTCTCCAATTACAACTGCCGGGTTTCCTTTTAAAACAGAAAAATCAGGGAAATTACCTTTAACATAACTATAAGCAGAAACAATCGACCCTTTTCCGATTCTTGTATCAGGCATAATGACAACATGTGGCCCGATGAAAGTGTATTTGCCAATATATACTTCACCTTTGGTATATCCTGTATGATCAGTTGATTCAATATATTTTTTGCCATATAACCGAATGGCTACATGGCTGGAATGGGTTGTAATATTAACAAAGTTTGTAATTTGTGTTCCCTCCTCAATGGTAATATTATTACTTGCCTCAATAAAATTATGGTGGCCTATATATACATTATCTTCGATCGTAAGATTTTGCCGATGGTCAATATATGTAGAACTGCTAATCCTGACATTATCTAACATCTTTCCTTTGCTGTTTTTATATCCCCAAACCATTCTGGGTTTTATAAGTGTTGCAAATATATTCCATATCCAATGCCTAAAATTCATAATTGAGTTAGTTATATTAATACGATTTATATAATTTCAGGTTTGCTATTCTGTAATACCAAATAAGTGCACCTATCATCAGAAAACTGCCTAAAGTACTCATAATAATAAATCCAAGACGAAAATCATGATTTAGTCCACCTATCAGCATAGATACAACTTTAATAGTAATGTCTGCAAAAGTAAAATACATTGCTGTTTTTTGTTTGTTCATGATTATTGCCAGGCAGGATACCGGATTTACCATAAAGTTTAAAAATATCCAGGGCATTAATATTTGGGCTATGTCGCCTGAGATTTTCCATTCTTCACCAAAAACAAAGGTAAAAATAGGGGGGGCAAACAAGAAAAGTAATGCAAATATGGGAAACCCGATCAGGAACAGGTTTAAGTAGATTTTTTTGACCATAGGTTGTATTTCCCGCCCCTCTTTTAATGCTTCGGAAGCTTTTTGATAAAAAACCTGATAAATAGCATTTCCGATCAACCCAACAGGCGCTTTTAATATCCGGTATGCAAATGAATAGGATCCAAGAATAAGCTTAGAGAAAAAATAGATGATCAGATAGATGAGTCCATTCTCCTGCAATGAATCAATGAAAGCATGAGGGGTATTTATCCTTAAAAAATCCTTGTACTTTGTGGCATTTTCAATGATTTCTTTCCGTGTTACCTGGTTTCTGAAGTGCCGGAGATTGGTTATTGTGCCCCAGGCCAATACCAATGCCGCAGTGACATGGCCAAGGATATAACCCAAAATAAGCCCTGAAGAACCGGTTTTTGCAAAACCCATTCCAAGGTTAGCTGTGACCGTAACCGACGACCGGGAAACCCGGCTGGTAGCATTCTTTCTGTATGTTTTATTTCTGGTGGACCAATAGTTGAAAGCCTGAAAGATACCTGAAAACAAGATAACTATAGGTAATAAGAAAAGCCAGAATTCAATTCCGGGCTCATCAAAGAAATCAGCAACGGGTTTTTTAAATAATAAAACCAAAACAAAAGTAATGAATGAAACAGCCAAAGCAAAGAGTAATGATAAAGCCAGTATGTTGTAAGCTTCTCTTTCCTTTTTCGGTAGCATAATGGCCAGTTCATACCTGCCGGTAGCAATAACGCTTAAAACAGCACCAATTGACATGAACAGAGCCAGAACTCCAAAGTCGTCAGGTGTGTATAAGCGGCTTAGAATAGGGGATATTAATACCGGTATTGCCTGTGCAATAGCTGTCCCGCTTGCCAGGGTCATGACATTTCTCAGGAATTCGGATTGTAAAAGTTTTTTGATCACACAGAATCGATTGGAATACTCATCAAAAGTACAAACTTTTATAGAATCTTTTTAGTGCATGTATGCAATGTAATGATCCGTCAGCTAATTCTTCTTTTCATTGTGAAGGAAATATGATAGCGGCCTGGTGATTTTATCAAAAACAAAATACTGATTCATGGTGAAGTCCCTTCCATCATTCAAAACTGAATAAAAACGATCCCTGTCATGCAGAAGGGGATCGCCTTTGTAATCCACTTCCCCATAGAACCCAGGTTTATAATAACTTTTCACTACATGTTGTTTTCCTGATTTTTCAATAAGCGTAATTATATGCATCGGCTGTGACGACGTGATAGAATCAATTATTTCAGGGTGCATGTCGTTTTTAAAAGCCTCAAAACGGATATTATCAAACGAAGTAATGAATTGAAATAATGCCAGGGTATCATAATCAGAGATTTCACTATTGTTTTTGTTTGAAACCAGTGTGAGGTCTCTGTCATTTTTGTTTATAACTTTATACGACTGGCCGGGCTGTGCCGGAAATTCTACGGTAACAGAAGCAATGTTTTTTAATTTAGTATTAAAAACTGTGTGATCGCGCCAACCGGTCTCAAGCGTTCTGTATCTCGATGCAACAAACCCGCGAAGTCCCGGCATATAAACAATGAAAGGCCGTGTTGAGCCCTCCATTAGCATATAAGTGCCGATATTGCTTTGAGTAACATGGCCAACATAATAAGTTTTGGTAAGCTTCTCATGCCGGAACAGTCTTATCTTATTAAATAGATTTATTCTGTATACCAATTGATATATTTCCACTTTAACAGAACTGGCAGCCATTACCTTGATAACGGTATTATGAGCAACATCAGATACAGGCTCCATTATGGCCAGATTAAGCAAGGTTTTCAGTAGTAAATCAACGTTCTCCTTGTGAGCCTTGTACTCTTCATTAACCGACCATTGACCTTGATCTGTTCGTTTCAAGGTGACGCTGCGGTTATTTTTATCTGATAAAAAGATCATTGTTATATTGGCTGTATCATCAACTGCAAAATCAATTATTTCCTTTTTAATTGTGCTTTTTGAATTGGTTATTACAAGGAGGATAGCAACCAGCATCAACAGACCTGCTACGGCAAATAATATGAATTTATTTTTTTTCATTTTTATTATTGGGTAAATTTTCTTTTTCGCAGATGGCTTTTAATGATTCCGAAGACAAGTATCAAAATTACAGGAAGCAGAGTGTTTAATAATTGCCATGAGAGTTTATGGTTCTTTAGCCTGGTTTTATCAAGCAGCCTGAGTTTTACTTCCTTCGACCGGGAAATAATTAATCCTGAATCATCACAAAGGTAATTTATGGCATTAAGAATAAGGTCACTGTTTCCAAAACTTTGCCTTGTATATTGATCAAATCCAAGGGGAAGCGGATAGCCCTGGGCCACATGTAGTTGATTGCGAATGATATCTCCATCGGCAATAACTATCATTTTATTAAATGGGCTTACTTCTTTAAAATCGATTAAGCGGTCACCTTTTATTTCAGGTGCGATACGATTTTCGAACAGCGACTTAAAGCGGCCTTCTAAAAGTACGGCAACCGGAATATTAGCCATTTGGTAAAGTCGCTCATCCGGCTCTTCTTCTAGTATTTTCAAGTCAATTAAAACCGGTGTTTTAATTGCTCTTGAGTACGGTGAGGTTGTTAGGAGTATAGTTTTTCTGATTTCAGGATTACCAATGGTATCGATACTACTGATAAATGAAGTGGTAATGGCATTGAGATTATTTACAATAGGGTGGGTTGAGGTGGGTAATATGACCGGGAAATAAAACCATGGTAAAAAATTGATTTGCGGCTGGTTATCAATGATGCCTGTAACGATTCTGATTGGAAGGGCATTCAAATCGAGAAGAAGATTAGGGTTTAAACGAACCCCATATTTAAAAAGCATATCATCAAGATTAATGTCCCTGGCCAGGCCAATCGTCTGGCTTGAAAGCTCCAGGCTGTCCATTGTTGCATACACCGGATCGATCAGCCATAACACTTTGCCGCCACGCATAATAAACTGATCAATAACAAACTTATCTTTTTCACTAAATGTTGAATCAGGCTGTGCAATGATGATGGCCTCATATCTGTTTTGGGCGATCACTTTTCCATCATGGGTGGTGTCACGGTGGGTCAGGCTGAAAATCTTACCATCAATCATCACTCGTTCGGTGTTATAATATTCGCTAAGTGTGTTGGTAATATCATGTACATAGATCTGTTCCAATTCGCCATGCCCTTCAATAAATGCTATTTTAGGTTTATTTCCTACAATTAGTTTTTTAATTACACTTGAAATGTTGTATTCGAGCGCCTGAATAGAATTATTTAGAATTGCCTCGGGTGGCATGCCAATCCGGCTTTGCAACAGATGAAGTGGTAACTCCCGCGACCTATAAGTAACCAACGCACCGGGGAAAATAATTTTTTGCGATGTGCCATCATATGTTTTTACCTGAAGATCAGTGGGATTCAGTCCTTTGCGTACTAATTCCTCGTAAAATTTGTTAATTTCTCCGGCACCTCCTGCTTTGGATGGGTTGATAAAATCATACTGGATCTTATTGTTGTATGCCCTGAACTCATCCAGCATTTCCTTAGTTTCCTTGTTCAATCTTTTAAAACCTGCAGGAAATTCCCCCTCAAGGTAGATTTTAAAGTAGATAATGTCATCAACATCTTTCAGTAAATCTTTGGTTGCATTTGAAAGGGAGTATCTTTTTTCGGAGGTAAGGTCGAACCGGGTAAAAAGGTAAGAGCCAATTATATTCAATAGCACAATGATAATCAGGCTCAGCCCCAGCTGAATCAGGTTTACCCTCTTTATGTTCGCACGTTTATCTATCATTTCTTCCTTTCCCATTTTCTACTTTCCAGGCTGATTTTAGTCAATAAAATAAAGATAGCAATCACGCTTAAAAAGTATATGACATCACGGGTGTCGATAACACCACGGCTCAT
>JAUXII010000149.1 GCA_030621075.1 Lentimicrobiaceae bacterium | reverse complement strand
ATTCGCAAGAACTTCGAAAGATTACCGGTACCAAACGGAGCTGAAATATGCAAAAAACAACTTTTTAAGTTAATTGGCAAAATGGAGAATGTAGAAGTGGATGAAGCTCAAATTGCTCCGTTTATGGATACAGTCAATAAAAAACTTGAATGGTTGAGTAAAGAACAAATAATTAAGCGCTTTGTATCGCTGGAGTTTAATCGATTTCTGGAATATTATAAAAATGCTCCCGACCTTAATGAGAAAGCAGAAGATAAACGAGACAAACGCGATAAGAGAGATGGTGGCAGCCGTATAGACAGATTCAGAAGAAGAGGAAAGGGCGATTATACCAGATTCTTTATTAACATAGGCAAAAAAGATGGTGTTGTTCCTAAAATCATTATAGGAATGATTAATGATAATACAAAAGATCGTGATATTAATATAGGAGTTATTGATATAAAAGATAGTTTTTCATTTTTTGAAGTAGAAAAGAAGCATACTTCTAAAGTATTGAAATCATTTCATAATACTAAATTTAAAGGGCGCCGTGTAAAAGTTGATGTTGCCGAAGAAAAGAACGATATAAGAAAAAAGGGGAAACGTAGAAAGAAATAATTTTCAAGACATACTGAAACGCATCCATACGGCTTTTACACATCGTGTTTTTTAAAGAAACAGTAGAGTTTTCCTTTTGCTTGAATGCATCCTGATAAAATACCGGGAGCAAAACACACAAGCAAACACTCAAAATAAAATTTACCAATTAATAAAAGGGCTAAATATAAAGGTTTTGAAAAAAATATTTTTATTTTTGCTTACAGTTTTAATACATCAAATAACATTGTTATTGCAATATCAAACCCATTAATACAAAATAACCTTTAAAACAATAAGAGAAATGGAATGGTTTATCACAACTTTAAGACAACACCCGGAACTGGCTATTTTTATGACGATTGCCCTGGGTTTTTTCATAGGAAGATTTAAGTACAAAACTTTCTCACTCGGGAGCGTAACCAGTGTATTGCTGGTCGGGGTAATTGTAGGACAGATGAAAATTGATATTTCGTCTGACCTGAAGCAGATATTCTTTTTGATCTTTCTTTTTTCTGTTGGATACAGCGTTGGTCCACAGTTTTTTAACAGCTTAAAGAAATCCGGCATTCCCCAGTTGATTTTTACAACCCTGATGGCAGTATTCGGCCTGCTTGTTACATGGTTACTGGCCAGAATGATGGGATACGATGCAGGGCAGTCGGCAGGTTTGTTTGCAGGAGCCCAGACAATATCCGCAGTGATAGGGGTTGGAAGTGATACTATAAATTCATTGAATATTGATGCAGCTACGAAAAAGAATATGATTAATGCAATTCCTGTTTGCTATGCCGTAACTTATCTTTTTGGTACTATAGGATCGGCCTTTATTCTGGCACAGATCGGCCCGCTTTTCTGGGGCGGGATCAAGAAGGCCAGGCAACAGTGCCGGAATCTGGAAAAAAAAATGGGCATGGACTCACAGGATGTGCCTTCAATGATCTCACCGTTTTCCAAGATTGTATCACGTGCATATAATCTGGGAGAAAATTCTGTTGCAATTGGAAAAACTGCAAAGGAACTGGAAAAGTATTTTTTAGGAAAAGAGCATCATATTTACGTGGAACGCTTTCGTAAAAAAGGAAGCAAAGATATCCTTGATGTTAAACCTGATTACCGTTTCCAACCACATGACGATATAGTAATACAGGGGCGTGGCGAATATGTTATTACTGAAATGAAGGAACTGGGAAAAGAGGTTTTCGACCGTCAGTTATTAAACTTTAAAGTTAGTAATATAAAGGTGATGCTGATAAACAAAAAAGTTGTAGGGATGACTATACGGAAATTAAGTCATCAGAAATATGAATTCAAGGTTAATTTACAAAAGATCACCCGGGGGGGTATAGAACTCCCTTTATTACCTGAAACCCAGCTTCAAAAAGGGGACATGCTTTATCTGATCGGGCCAAAAGATGATATTGACAAAGCTGTAAAAATATTAGGGTACCCTGATGTGAGGACAGAAAAGACAGATATGATTTCAATTGGTTTAGGGATTCTTTTAGGTGGCCTGATAGGTGTGCTGGCATTACATATCGGAAAGGCAACCATCAGTTTAAGCACAAGTGGCGGCGTTCTGATTGCAGGACTCTTTTTTGGATGGCTCCGTTCCAAGCATCCCACTTTTGCCCAGATACCGGAATCTGCATTATGGATAATGAACAACCTTGGATTGAATGCATTTATAGCTGTAGTTGGAATAACTGCTGCCCCGGGTTTTATACAAGGATTTAAAGAGGTTGGTCCCATGTTATTCGTAGTAGGCGCCATAGCAACTATTATACCATTGTTTCTTGGTATGGTCATGGCAAGATATATCTTTAAATTCGATGCTGCTATTGGTCTGGGATGCTGTTGCGGTGCCCGTACCACAACGGCTGGCTTACCTGCCGTGCAGGATTCACTGGAAAGCAAACTTCCTGCCCTCGGTTATACAGTGACCTATGCGGTGGGAAACACAATATTAATTATTTGCGGTATTATCATAGTCTTTCTTATGAGTTAAAAATTATATCCTATGGAAAACAAAATCCCAAAAATTAAAACAACACGTAAAACTGAAAGAGAACTTGAACAAATGAGTCCGTTCGAGTTAAAAAACAACCTTATTACACTTGCCAATCAAAGTACAGACAAGAGCACACATGCTATGTTGAATGCCGGTCGCGGCAATCCCAACTGGATATCAGCTATCCCTCGTGAAGCATTTTTCACTCTGGGAAAATTCGGTATTGAAGAATGCCGCAGGGCAATGAATTATAAGCAGGGACTGGCAGGTATCCCGGAGATGAAAGGGATTGCAAAACGCTTTGAAAAATTCCTTAATGATAATAAAACCGAAAAGGGTATTGATTTGCTTGCCGAATTATATAAATATGGGGTTAAGAACCATCAATTTGACCCGGATGCTTATGTTCATGAATTGGCAGAGGGAGTGATCGGTGATCAATATCCGGTACCTGACAGGATGTTGCGGCATAATGAAGCAATTGTACATGATTATCTGATTCAGGAGATGTGTGACAACAAACCGCCAAGAGGTAAATATGATCTTTTCGCCACTGAGGGCGGTACTGCTGCCATGTGTTATATCTTTGACTCCCTGATGATAAACTTCCTTGTGAAACGGGGAGACAAGATCGCCCTTTTTGTTCCAACCTTCACACCTTATATTGAAATTCCTGAACTGGACAGATTTAATTTCAAAGTGGTACTTATCAAGGCAACAGGAAAAACAAAAGAAGGCATGCACAACTGGGAGTATCCGGATAAGGAACTGGATAAGCTGAAAGACCCGGAAATCAAAGTGGCTTTCCTGGTCAATCCCAGCAATCCCCCTTCGATGGCGCTGAACCCCCACGAAAGGGAAAAGATCATTGAAATCGTTAAAAAAGACAATCCTAAGCTGATGTTTATCACGGATGACGTGTACGGCACTTTTGTTCATGGATTCCGCTCGCTCATGGCAGATATACCGCATAATACTCTTTGTGTATATTCCTTCTCCAAATATTTTGGATGTACGGGCTGGCGTATTGGCGTTATTGCCCTGCATGAGAAGAATATCTTTGACAGGATGATCAAAGAACTTTCTGAAAACAAAAAGAAAGCTCTTCGTAAGCGATATCACTCAATAGACCTCAATCCCGAAGATATGAAGTTCATAGACCGTATGGTAGCTGACAGCCGTATGGTAGCACTCAATCACACATCAGGACTTTCTCTTCCTCAACAAACCCAGATGCAACTCTTTGCTGCTTTTGCCCTTTTCGACAAGAAAAATGCATATAAACAGCTTACCTGTGAGATTGTTCAAACACGACTAAAACTTCTGTTTGAAGGAATGGGCTTCACGCTTAAGCCAAACCCTTACCGTACAGGATATTACGCTGAGCTTGACATCATGTTATGGGCGAAAAAAAATTATGGGAATGACTTTGCAAGGTACCTGAAAAAGAATTATGAACCTGTTGATATACTGTTCAGGCTTGCTGAACTCTGCTCTATTGTTTTATTAAATGGTGGTGGTTTTGATGCACCCGAATGGTCCATCAGAGTATCGCTTGCCAATCTGAAAGATGAAGCT
Source organism: Lentimicrobiaceae bacterium (assembly GCA_030621075.1). Next base: position 61 of record JAUXII010000149.1, on the reverse strand, counting down.
TATGTTACTATTGCAAAAGCAATTAAAGAAATAGTAGGTGAATACCTGGAAGATTGGGAGA
>JAUXII010000040.1 GCA_030621075.1 Lentimicrobiaceae bacterium | reverse complement strand
TGCCTGTTGCTGAAAAACAAAAAAAACTGACAAAGGCCCAAAATATATCTCTTGAATTATCGATGCCTCAAATCTACAAAAGAGTCAGGGAGTTAGCAGAAGATATGACTGAAAATTATGGATACAGTCCGCAGGAAATTGAATTCACCTTCGAATCGGAAAACCCAAAAGATGTTTTTATCCTCCAGACCAGGGATCTTTACTTAAAAAAACAAAACATTGTTAATATTTTTAATCCCTCTCCTGAAAAGATGCAATTGGTTGGCCGCGGTATAGGAATTGGCGGAGGAGCTTTGAATGGAAGGTTGGCTTTCGATATGGAAGATCTTGTACTTTTGGGGGGAAAATACTCAGATGAAAATCACATCCTTGTCCGTCCGGATACCGTCCCCGATGATATAGGAATGATTTTTGAATGTACCGGGTTGCTTACAGCCAAAGGAGGAGCTACTTCACACGCAGCTGTTACTGCCGTCAGCCTCGGAAAAGTATGCATCGTAAATTGTATCGATTTGCTGGTTAATGAAAAGAAAAAAGTGTGTACTATTAATGGCATCCAATTTAAGTCGGGTGACCTGATAGCCATCGATGGGCATCTCGGAAATATTTATAAAGGCAACTATCCCATTGAGCAGTCTGAGGTATTATCAGGTATATAATAACTTGTATCAGTTAAATATTAAATGCTATTTTTGCACCTATGAAAAACATCCGGAACTTTTGTATCATTGCACATATTGACCATGGTAAAAGTACCCTGGCCGACCGTATGCTTGAGTTCACAGACACTTTGTCCGGCAGAGATATACAGGATCAGGTTCTGGATAATATGGACCTGGAAAGAGAGCGGGGAATTACCATCAAAAGCCATGCAATCCAGATGGAATATAACCATAACGGACAAAAATATATCCTTAATCTGATTGATACACCCGGGCATGTTGATTTTACGTATGAGGTGTCCCGTTCGATCGCAGCCTGTGAAGGTGCACTTCTCGTTGTTGATGCCACTCAGGGCATCCAGGCCCAAACCATTTCCAACCTTTACCTTGCTATTGAACACGATCTGGAGGTGATACCAGTACTTAATAAAATGGACCTGGAGAATGCGATGCCTGAAGAAGTTAAGGACCAAATTGTTGATCTGATTGGCTGTAACAGGGATGATATTATTGAAGTCAGCGCTAAAACAGGTTATGGTGTTGATAATGTGATTGAGGCACTGATTAATAAAATCCCTCCTCCAACAGGTGATCAGGAAGCACCTTTACAGGCATTAATTTTCGACTCAGTATATAACTCTTACCGGGGTATTATTAGTTACCTCCGGATAATGAACGGAAAAATACGCAAAGGCGATCGTGTTAAATTCGTTGCAACAGGTAAAGAGTATACTGCAGAAGAAGTTGGGATTTTAAAATTAAAACAGGAAGCCAGAAGTGTATTACAAGCCGGTGATGTAGGATACATAATTTCAGGGGTGAAATCGTCAAAAGAAGTGAGGGTAGGAGATACAATTACACATGTTGATCGTCCCTGTGTAAACCCTATTGAAGGATTCACAAATATTAAACCAATGGTTTTCGCAGGCATGTATCCGGTTGACGCTGACGACTACGAAGAACTTCGGTCATCCATCGAAAAACTTCAACTTAATGATGCATCCCTTTTTTACGAACCTGAATCTTCTGTTGCTCTTGGATTCGGCTTCAGGTGTGGGTTTCTAGGACTGCTTCACATGGAAATCATTCAGGAACGGTTATACCGGGAGTTTAATATGGATGTGATTACTACTGTTCCAAATGTTTCTTATAACGCATACACTATTAAAGGTAAGATGATTGAAGTTCATAACCCCTCGGGCCTCCCTGAACAGAAGTACCTCCACCATATAGAAGAACCTTATATTATTGCTCAAGTCATATCCAAAACCGAATACATTGGCTCAATTATGAAGCTGTGCATCGATAAAAGAGGAACACTAAAAAACCAGGTGTACCTTACTACTGACCGGGTGGAAGTTACTTTCGAACTGCCGCTTGGAGAAATTGTATTCGATTTTTATGATAAATTAAAAAGCATTTCCAGAGGCTATGCCTCCTTCGACTATCACCCATCAGGATATAAACCTGCCAACCTTAGCCGGCTCGATATTTTACTTAATGGAGAAAAAGTTGATGCATTATCAACACTTATTCATCGTGACAATGCTTACGATTTCGGACGAAGGATGTGTGTTAAGCTCAAAGAATTAATTCCCCGCCAGCAATTTGATGTTGCTATACAGGCTGCTATCGGATCGAAAATAATTGCCCGGGAAACAGTTAGAGCATTGCGAAAAGATGTTACAGCTAAATGCTATGGCGGAGATATTACCAGAAAACGGAAATTATTGGAAAAACAAAAAAAAGGAAAAAAGCGAATGCGTCAGGTTGGAAATGTAGAAATCCCTCAACAAGCGTTTCTCGCAGTCCTTAAAATGGATTAATTTAAAAAATATTTTTTTTGTAACATTTTCTTGTGCCTGATCGTCATTATATTGATGTGACAGGATATTTACTTTTATTGGATGACTACCGCGCAATTTAATAGCTGTGTGGATGAATTCGCCGACAGGTTGTTTCGTTTTATCCTAAAAAATATTAGGGACGAAGAGAAAGCCAAAGATATCATTCAGGATTCATTCACAAAAATGTGGGAAAAAGTATCGGATATTGCTGCTGAAAAAGCACGATCTTATCTTTTTACAACAGCCTATCATACTATGATTGATTACATCAGGCAAGGTAAAAAATTTGCTAAAGACCCCCTGGCACATGAAACGCTTGTTACAGAGGATAATCACTTCAATGATTTGAAAGAAATATTGGAAGAAGCCCTGACAAAGATACCGGAGATACAACGTTCCGTTATCTTGTTGAGAGATTATGAAGGATACTCCTATAAAGAGATTGGTGTTATTACAGGTTTGAATGAAGCACAGGTTAAAGTATATATCTATAGAGGGAGGAGCTTTTTGAAAAATTATATTGTTAAAGTTGAAAATGTTATTTAAAGAAATAAAATATATAGGAAGCTTTAAAAGGCAGCAACAGGAGGCTTATAGGCCAGAAGAAAATGGTATATTATGATGGCATTATCCAGAAATAATTATGAAATTTTCTTCCTTGATTATTTGGAAGGCACCCTGAAACCCGACCAGGTTGCAGATCTTATTTTGTTTATGGAGCAAAATCCTGATTTGAAAGAAGAGTTTAATCATCTCGAACTAGTTTATCTTACACCAGATAATACTATTAAATTTGAAAATAAACAACGATTAAAAAAAAATATTATCGTTTCTGTTGGAGAAATAAATCACACAAACTACCAAGATTATTTTATAGCTGACCTTGAAGGCGACCTCTCAAAAACTGATACATTGATCCTGCATAAATTCCTTGCAGCAAACCCATTCTTAAAGCCAGAGGTTGAAGCTTACAAAAAGACTGTATTAATTCCAGAGGAGACCATTGTTTATAAATCCAAAAATCGTCTCAAAAAAAACATCATCCACTGGAACAGAATACTATATTATTCTGCCGGAATTGCTGCTGCAATTGTAATTCTTTTATGGCTGTTTGCACCATCTGCTTTTATCATGCAGAAAAATCAAATGTTGACAGAATCAACGGAGCCAGGTAGAAAAATAACAGAAACACCTTCAGCAGTTAAACCCAAGCCGCAAATAGAAATTGTTGAATCACAGAAAAGCGGGATACAATCAAAACCGGTTACTAATAATGATAATTCCCAAAAAATCAGTAACTCACAAACCAAACAGGTTATTATTCACCCTGATCAATCACACGATAAAAGGCTTGCTGAAGAAATGGTTGTCATAAACAGATTGCCCGGATTGCACAAAAAAAATAAATTTAAACTCGTTCCGGATAATGAAATTGAAGATGCTGGTATTATTTTCAGGGAAGGGGAATACCATTCTAACATTCAGGCAAATACAGCCAATTCAGGAGAACAAATGGCAAACGATTACATACAGGCTAAGCAAAATAATTTCAAATCGTTAGTTGGTTTTGCTTACGCGAAAATCAAAACTATCTTTAAAAAAGAAAATGAGGATACTCCTAATGAAACTCAATTTTCGTTATGGTCACTTGCCGACCTGGGTATGTATGGGATTAGCCAGGCCACCAACGGAAAATTAAAACTCAACAGGGTTGAAGATGAAAACGGCCATTTAATTGCTTATGCGCTAATATCTGATAATCTTGAAATATCAAAAATCATTTCACTTAGATCAGGTAAAAAAAACAAGGACCTTGATTGAAATTTTGTGAATTATTTTAATCCTGTAACAATTGCCTTGTGGTATACGTCCTACTACCAAAACTAAAATTTTCAAAAAAAAACATTATGAAACGAATAGGCTGCTTTTTTCTTGCTATTGCCCTTATCACAACAACTACCCTAACCGGATATGCTCAAAGGTTGAAAGGCAATAATCACGTTATCAAACAAGAACGCACCATTGAAGAATTCAACAAATTAGACGTTGGCGGAGTATTTAATGTAATCCTTACCCAGGGAGATTCTCAATTAATCATCATTGAATCAGACGAAAACTTATTAGATCATATTTTTACTGATGTAAAGAAGGGTGTACTTGAACTTACTATGGGCAACATAAATGACTTTACCGAACTTAACATATATATCACTGTCAAAAACCTTGATTACATAGAAGCCAGTGGGGCATCATCAATTAAATCTACCAATCAATTCAAAGCTTCCTCATTAAGAATTCAAGCTAGTGGTGCTTCTGAGATAAAGATGAATATACTGGTGGATGAACTGGAAACAGATATTTCGGGTGCCTCTGAAGTAACATTAAAAGGAAATGCCAATGAACATTCGGGAGAGATAAGTGGTGCTGCTGAGTTGAATGCCTACGACCTCGTAACTCAAAACACAACTATTGATGTCAGTGGTGCCGCATCGGCAATGGTAAATGCCGAGAACTCACTTAATGCTACTACAAGCGGAGCCGGTGAGGTGAAATATAAAAATGACCCTGCAACGCTTAACATGTATAACAATGACCAAATTAAAATAAATAACTCTTCAGGAACAATCACTATTCATACTGACGACTGGGACGAAACTACAAAGGTAGTAGTAGGGGGTGTTTCGGTTGAAGTAAAGGATGATGACTCAGTGAAGATTGTTATTGGAAATAATGAATTATTTGTTGATGACAACGGAAATGTTAAATTTAATAAATGCCGGAAGCAAAGATTCAACGGCCACTGGGGTGGATTTCACCTGGGGGTGAATGGATACTTAGATAAGGACTGGTCAACAACAATCCCAAATGAAGAAACTTTTGGTTATCTTGATTTAAAATATGAAAAATCGATTGATGTTCAGTTGAATTTTTTTGAACAAAACATAAACCTGATCAATAATAAATTTGGTTTGATAACCGGTCTTGGCCTAACATGGAATAATTACCGCTACAGAAAAAATGATACATATATTGTATCAGACTCTTCTGTAATATTTGGTTATTATGGAAAAGAAGGTGTTGAAGGCAATCCGGCTTATCCAGCACATCCTGAGAGGAACTATGATAAAAGCAAAATGAAAGTGACCTACCTTATGGTTCCTGTTCTTTTCGAATACCAGACAAACCGGTTTCAGAAAACCAATAGTTTTCATATTACCGGTGGTATGGTTATGGGTTGGAGAATATGGACCAAAACAAAGGTAATGTATAAAACCTCAGGGACTGTGAAAGACAAACAATGGAACGATTTCCATTTACAACCTTTTCGTTTTAACGCATATGCAGGCATTGGGTGGGGGGTTATCAATCTATACGGGACCTATTCAATAAATACCCTGTTCAGGGATAACAGAGGGCCGGAATTATATCCTTTTTCTATTGGACTAACTATTGTCGGGTGGTAGCTTAGTTATAAAAATCTTTTTCCCAATTATTTTTATTAATTTCGCTGGCTTAAACATTAAAAACACAAGCCATGTCGGGACATAGTAAGTGGTCAACCATCAAACGGAAAAAAGGCGCTGCTGATGCTAAAAGATCAAAAATATTTTCTAAGATCATTAAAGAGATTACAGTTGCTGTAAAAGAAGGCGGGTCTGATCCTGATGGTAACCCCCGGTTACGAACTGCTATAGCCAATGCAAAAGGTGCCAGTATGCCAAAAGATACTGTTCAACGGGCGATTAACAAAGGGTCAGATAAGGATTCTGTCAATTTTATCGAATCAACCTACGAAGGTTACGCCCCACATGGCATTGCCGTCTTCATTGAAACAACTACCGACAATCAGCAAAGGACGGTAAGTAATATCAGGGCCCTGTTCAATAAATACAACGGAAGTCTTGGAACGAACGGTTCATTGAGTTTCCTTTTCGACAGAAAGGGCATTTTTGTTTTACCTAAAGGAGATATTGACCAGGATGAATTTGAAATGGAGATTATTGATGGTGGTGCAGAAGATATTTCACTGGAAGATGGATATTTTACTGTTACAACAGCTATGGAAGATTTTGGGATCATGATGAAAAAGCTAGAAGAGATGAATATACAGCCCGAAAGTGCCGAGCTCCAACGAATTCCCAAAGACTATATTACTTTAGATAAAGAATCGGCTATGAAAGTATTGAAGTTGATTGATTTATTTGAAGAAGATGAAGACATTCAAAATGTTTTTCATAACCTTGAAATCACCGATGAGTTAATAGCTGAGTTGTAACTCTCCCCTATACATAATGCCACAATTCATTACGAAAGCCATCCCAGGTTAGAACAAATATAAATAAAAGGGGGCAAAAAAATAAATAGCATTTAGCAATGATTACTTTACAAAAATTGTATCTTTGCATTTTTTCTTAAGCGACTCACATAACCCGTTAAGAATCATTGATTTCGGTAATATCGTGATTCGGAATACAAATACCGGAACACTGTAAAATCGATTTTTTTTTAAATACCCTGTTAACCTGATTAATTTAATAAAATTCTTTAAAAATAATTTCTAATGATAAAAAGAATACTGTTTTTTTTAATAGGTATTATTCCTTTCCTTTCCTTTTCTCAGGGAGATGAGTCTTTTGGTATCAAATGGGCCGGGTTTGTTAAAAGTGAATTGATTTTTGACACACGCCAGTCAGTGTCAGCACGGCAAGG
>JAUXII010000083.1 GCA_030621075.1 Lentimicrobiaceae bacterium | reverse complement strand
TGGATAAATATTAGACTTTTTATCCAGTTTCTCTGAAAATAAGATATTACCCCGCACAATTCCATAAGTCCGGCTGTCATTTGAATATATGGCCAGGAAGAAGGGGGGCAAATTAGCTCCAATTCTAATCCATTTTTCAAGACAGGGGCTATTAGCATCAAAGCGGTAACAAATTGACTACTCCTGCTGGCATCAATGCTGATTTTTCCACCTTTTAATACTTTCCCTTTTATTCTCAATGGAGGATATCCTTCATTTTCAAGATAATGAATATCTGCTCCCAGACTACATAATACGCTGACCAACTCCTTAACAGGACGCATTTTCATTCTTTCTGATCCTGTAAGAATATATGTTCCCTGTTTAACAGCAAGATAAGCAGTTAAAAACCTCAAGGCAGTTCCGGTATTTCCGGCATCTAATACCAGTGGATCATTTATCTGCTTATTGCTATTAACTTTCCTCACCAGATGTTGCATTATTTTTGCGTCATCAGCGGTAGAAATGTTTAATATCTCAAAAGGGTGAGTAGTAAGCGCGTTAATAATAAGCAAACGATTTGTAATACTTTTAGAAGGTGGCAGGGAGAGACTTCCTCTCAGATCATTATTTTCTTTTTGTATACAAACAACCTTCATGAGGGGTGATATGGTGGGATAAGCAATTATGCAAACGATATCAAGAAAGCGATGAATAAAATTCCAAACTTTCCAACACCAGCTTTTCGTCGCAATATTGATCGATCAGGGCATTACCGATTGAAGGAATGAGTGTAAAATTGATTCCCTCCACTGTATGTTTCTTATCATGTTTAATAATTTCAACAACCCTGGCGTGGTCTTTTTTAGAAACCGGATAATAGGGAAAATTTGCCAAAATATAATCATTAATACTATCTCTGGCTCCTTCTGGTAATCCTCTGATTTTAGTTGACAAATAGGCTTCGCAAATGATTCCCATGGCAACAGCAACACCATGAGGAAGAAGCGATTTTCCTGCTTTCCTTAATGCCAGCGATTCAAATGCATGCCCAATTGTGTGACCAAAGTTCAACCTTTTTCGTAACGATTTCTCGTATGGATCATTACGTGCAACACTGTTTTTTATTTCAATTGACCTTATTATTAAGTTTTCCCATTCTGTAATCTTAGAAAATGGTTTCTTTTTAATTGAGTCCCAGTAATTATTATCCATAATCAAAGCATGCTTCAACATTTCTGCAAATCCAGAAAGTCTCTCAAATTCAGGCAGTGTATTAATGAATGATGGAACGATAAACACTGCCTCAGGGTTTGAAAACACGCCAATTTGGTTTTTGATCTCAAAAAGGTTCACACCCACTTTTCCGCCAATTGACGAATCTACTTGTGCAAGAAGTGAAGTTGGAATATTAATAAACCGCATGCCTCTTTTAAATGTTGAAGCAACAAACCCTCCCATATCATTAATGACTCCACCTCCCAGATTGATTAGAATAGATTTTCTTGTTGCCTTAACTTTCAATAGATAGTGCCATAGCTCAACACAGGTTTGAATATTCTTATTTTCCTCACCACTCTTAACTTCCAAAATAGTTGCCTTATTAAACATTTCAACTTTTTCTTTAAGTAGAGGCAAGCAATATTCTTTTGAGTTTTCATCAACCAGGACAATAATTTTCTCATTCCTGATATCAGGGTTACGAAAAAAAAGAGCAAGTTCTTCAAAAGCATCTTCCCCAATAAATATTGTATACGTATCTGCTCTAATTATCTTCATCTGCATAAATTATTAATGCCATGAGGCCATTAACAGGTCAATATCCTGAAAAGGTAAGTGAAAATTATCACTAATAAATTTCATAGTCACAATTCCATTATACAAGTAGACCCCGTTTCTCAGCCATTTATCTGCTTTAAGCAGGTTTTCAACACCGCCCTCTTCGCCTATTCTTAATAAAATCGGGGCAATAATATTGCTCAGGGCATATGAGGCGGTGTGCGGAACGCGAGAGGCAATATTAGGAACACAATAATGGGTAACATCATATTTCTTGAAAACAGGTTGATCGTGTGTTGTTGGCCTGGATGTTTCGATACATCCACCCTGATCGATACTAACATCCACAATCACAGCACCTTCCTGCATCTGTTGCACCATATCTTCTGTAACCACACAGGGTGCACGTCCTTCAATAGCATGAATAGCGCCAATTACAACATCAGCTGTTTTTAACGCATTCAACAGTACCTGAGGCTGGATTATCGAAGAAAAAATTCGTTGGTTAACTTCGTTTTGCAATCTCCTCAATTTATAGATTGAATTATCAAACACTTTAACTTCAGCACCCAGGCCAATGGCTGCCCTGGCAGCTGATGCTCCAACAGTTCCTGCTCCAATAATAACCACTTGTGTTGGTGTGATACCCGTAAAGCCACCAAGCATACATCCATTACTGTATGATATATTGCTAAGGTATTCCGATGCAATAAGGATAACTGTATTTCCAACAATCTCACTTACAGACCGGCGAACAGGAAAAGTGCCGGTTTTGTCCTTAATCTGTTCATAAGCAATGGCTGTCATCCTTTTATGTATTAGCCGCTTAAAAAAATCGCCACTTTGTGAAGTAAAATGAAGTGCTGAAATCAAGGTCTTCCTTGAATCCATATAGTCAAGTTCTTCCACTGCAGGAGGAGCTACTTTTATGACGATATCTGCTTTAAAAACTTCTTCAGCATTATAAATAATTCTCGCCCCTGCTTCACTGTAGCGATTGTCAGGGAATCGAGCCAGGTTTCCCGCCTCTGACTGAACAAGTACTTCATGTCCGTTAGCAACCAATAACCCAACGGCCTGTGGCACAAGTGGCACCCGGCGTTCTAAGCTTGAAGTCTCTTTAGGAATGCCAATTATTAGTTTGTTTTTCTTTCGAAACACTTCCAATACTTCTTCTTCCGGCAACAATCCACCTTTTCGTGATAAATCAAGAATATTGTTTTGTTCGGATAACATCGATCTATTTTTTGAGAATGTAAGATATCAGACCTTTTGCCGTTGATTTACCAAAATTACGCAATAATGTCCAGATTAAAAACTAATCAACCTGCTTCGGTCGGTATAATCAATCTTAATCTTGATGTATACGCAATTTTCAGGCAAAAGTTCTACATACTTTTCAGGCCATTCAATAAAGCAGTAGTCACCACTATACAAGTAATCCTCATATCCGATATCCATTAATTCATTTTCATTTTTAAGTCTAAAAAAATCAAAATGATAAATGCTTTCTCCTCCTGAATCAAGGTATTCGTTAATTATGGCAAAAGTAGGGCTGGAAACAACATCAACTACACCCAATTGTTCACAGATAGCCTTGATAAAAGTGGTCTTTCCTGAACCCATCTCTCCAAACAGGGCAAAAACACGTCTTTCTGAATATTTCTTCAAAACATCAATGGCTGCTGCTTGAAGGTCGTTTAAGGCAGAACATCGAACTGTTTCCATAAAAGAGGCTATTTAGGTTTTAAATGAATAAATGGGACCATCATCTCTTCTATGGAAACGCCACCATGTTGAAAAGTGTTCCGGTAATAATTAGCATAATAATTATAATTATTTGGGTAGACAAAAAAATCATTCTTTCGACAAAAAATAAATGATGTGCTAACATTATTTTTGGGCAAATAAACCTCGGCAGGATTCCGAATCTCAAAAACCTCCCTGGGTTTATAGTTCAGGCTTCTCCCTGTTTTGTATCGCAGGTTTGTGTTGGTATTTTTATCACCAACAACTCTAACCGGATTTTGCACCCTAACCGATCCATGATCAGTGGTAATGATGAGTTCAGCCCCTTTCCCCGACAAATAGCGAATAATCTCTAACAAGGGAGAATGTTCAAACCATGAAACAGTGATCGATCTGTATGCAGGTTCATCATCGGCTAATTCACGAATGATTTCCATTTCAGTTCTTGCATGAGAGAGCATATCAACAAAATTATACACAATAACATTAAGCTTATTGCCCAATAAATTAGGAAGGTTATCAACTAATTTTCTTCCAACATTAAGATTTAATACCTTATTGTATGAAAACCGTATATCCTTTCCATAACGTTTCAATAACTCGCCAAGCAACTCTTTCTCATACTTATTCTTGGTTCCCTCATCATTTTCGCTGACCCAGTATTGAGGATATTTTTTTTCAATTTCAGAAGGCATTAATCCGGAAAACAAGGCATTGCGGGCATACTGAGTAGTTGTAGGCAGGATTGTATAAAAAATCTCATCAGATTCAACTCTATAATATTCCTCTATTGTGGGTTGAATAGCCTTCCATTGATCATATCGGAGATTATCTATTAATAAAAGAAACAGTGGCCTGGGACCGTCTAACAGCGGGAACAACTTATCTTTCAGTAGATTAGTTGCAAGCACCGGACTATTTTTGTCTCTCCCACTTAACCAGTTAATGTAATTAGCTTCAATGAATTTGGCAAAAACCTGATTTGCCTCCTCTTTTTGCATACGCAAAACTTCAATAAAGCCCTCATCTTGTGACCTTCCAAGTTCCAACTCCCAATACACCAATTTCTTATATATTTCCGTCCATTCTTCATGGTTAAGATCGTTCGTGATCTCCATTCCAATATTCCTAAACTCTTGCTGATACGTAAATGTGGTTTTTTCACTAACCAGCTTTTTTGTGTCCAGATTTTTCTTCAAACTAAGAAGAATCTGTTTTGGATTAACCGGTTTTATAAGATAATCAGATATTTTTGACCCTATAGCATCCTCCATGATCGACTCTTCTTCGCTTTTAGTAATCATAACAACCGGAAGGTTAGGGTATTGATTTTTAATCAGGGTAAGCGTTTCCAAGCCGGATAATCCAGGCATTTGTTCATCCAGAAATACTATATCTAATGGTTTGGAGTTAATAATCTCAAGAGCCTCATCCCCATTATTTGTTATGGAAACATCATAGCCTTTCTCTTCGAGAAAGATAATATGAGGCCTCAATAACTCTATCTCATCATCAACCCATAAAATTTGAATCTTTGTCATAACTAATCATTTAATTTCTATTAATAATGTTGTAATATTGAATTTTATTGTACCGTTATATTATTTTAACACAAAGTTACAATATTTTGAAGAGCTCTTCATCATTCAACAAAAGGAAAATAATTAACGATCCGATCTACGGATTTATTACTATACCGGATGAAAAAAAACTGCCCGGTCATACAACCTCGATCTTTCTTTAACTGATTATTTTGTTTATTCAGATGTAATCACCAACTCAATGTCGCGGTCCTTTCTGAAACAGTATCTAAATATTATTTATGCTATCCTAAGGCACTCTCCTTTTAGAAAATAAATAGTTAAAGAGGATGTGTAAAAACAGACTTCCCTGCATAATTTATTCGGGTAGTATCTGAAAGAAAATTCAATGTAAAAAAGATTAATAAATTAAGAAATCGAACAAAGGAACAATGAACAGAGGATAGTTGATCTGAGAACACTTCAAAAATCAACATTTATCTGTTCCTCTGTTCGATATTCTATTTCATTAAATTCTTCGTTCTGTTTTTGTCAGATCAAATCATCCCCTGCCTCACTATTCAATGCACCTCATCCCCTGCCCCTTCTCTCCGCCTGAGGCGGAAAGGGAGGAGCACCGTGCCTTGTAAATTAGCTGGTAAGCTCTGTTCTCCCCCTTTAGGGGGAGTTAGA
>JAUXII010000280.1 GCA_030621075.1 Lentimicrobiaceae bacterium | reverse complement strand
TTCTGTTTTTGTTCCTTTTAGTGATTTCATTTTTTCTCCTTTCTATTCCCACGACTGAAGTCGTGAGCTTAAGTCATGGGTTGTTAATATATTTTTACAATCTGTTCTCCTTTAATTATCCGTAGCCCATTTTCGGCCAGGGCTCTCATCTCATCTTCTCCGGGGTACACATGGACTGGCCCTATCTTGTACACTCTCTCAATAATACAATTCACAAACCATGTACTATGGGCAATGCCACCGGTTATCAGAATCCCATCCACTTCTCCTTTCAGCACTGTTGACATGGCCCCGATCATTTTGGCCACCTGATAGGCCATGGCTTCCATAACCTGCTTTGCATAGACATCCCCCTCATCTGCTTTTCGTTCAACTTCATAGGCATTGTTCGTGCCAAGGTAAGCCACGAGGCCTCCTTCTCCTGCCAGCATTTTTTTAACCTCTCTTTTTGAGTATTTACCGCTTAGGCTAAGGTTAACCAAGTCACCGCAAGGCAATGTTCCGCTTCTTTCCGGAGAAAAAGGGCCTTCGCCGTCAAGGCCCTGGTTTACGTCAATAACCCGTCCATTTTTGTGAACACCAATAGTAATACCACCCCCAAGATGAACTACGATCAGGTTCATCTCTTCATATTTTTTCATGACCGACCGGGCATGATTTTGGGCTACTGCTTTTTGGTTCAGGGCATGAAAGACAGACTTCCGTTCAAAAAGAGGATGGCCGGCAAAGCGGGCGATATCATCCAGTTCGTCAACTACAACCGGGTTAGCTATGTATGCTTTGGCATTGGGTAATGATTTAGCCAGGTCGTAGGCAATCAGCCCTCCCAGGTTGCTGGCATGCTCTCCGATAGGACTATTCATCAGGTCGTAGCGCATGGCTTCATTAACTTCATAAACACCAGAGCTAATCGGTTTTAACAGTCCTCCGCGTCCGATAACAATTTCAACTGATAGAAGGTTAATATCTGCCTCATTAAGTTGTACAAGGATAATTTTCATCCTGTATTGATACTGGCCGGAGATTTTCGAAAAAAGGGCAAGTTCTTCCCGGCTATGCCTGATTGTTTTTGCATAGATCGCATCATTATCCTCAAAAACAGCAATTTTTGTGGAAGTTGAGCCGGGATTTATTGCCAGTATTCGAACCATTTCTATATTGATAGAATTTGTGGATAAAATTAGGAAAAAAATTTGGCAATTTTATTCCATTGCTGCGGCAAGAGCTATTGATAAAAATTTGCTTCTTTCCGTATCTGCCCGTGAGGTAAGAACAATAGGCACCCTGGCACCCATAATTACTGCCACAGAGCTTGCCCCGCCAATAAAATTCAACGCTTTATAAAGAAAATTTGCGCCATTAATATCAGGTGCAACAACAATATCCACATCGCCGGCTACATCACTTTGTATGTGTTTTATTTCGGCTGCCCTTTTTGAAACTGCATTATCAAGCGCCAACGGGCCATCCACAATACACCCTTTTATCTGATTACGTTTGTTCATCATTGAGAGCGTAGCGGCATGCATGGTAGCTTCCATCTTTGGATTGATCGTCTCAACCGAGCCAACAACTGCAACTTTGGGGCGTTCAAAGCCAATTTTATGAAATAATTCAACCGCATTTTTAATAATTGCAATCTTATCTTCAAATGTTGGGGAAACATTCATCGCAGCGTCTGTCACACCAAGAAGTTTATGGTAATAGGGTGACTCAAATATGGCCACATGGCTTAAAATATCGCCTTTTCTCAAGCCATGTTCTTTATTTAAAACAGCGTGTAAAAGATGCTGAGAACTCACCAGCCCTTTCATTAAAATGTTAGCATATCCTTCTCTGACAAGCCTGGTAGCTTCGAAAGCAGCATCAATAGGATCGGGGACATGAATAACTTCAACATGCGCAAGGTCTAGCTGAATTTCTTCAGCAATGGTTTCTATCTTGGGTTTATGGCCAACAAGAAGGGGCTCAATGATACCCAGTTTCATAGCATGCTTAATAGCCTCCAGCACCTTATAATCACCTGCAGCACCAACAGCAATCTTTTTTTTCGAGTGGTTTTTTGCCCGCTCAACTAATTCATCTAATTTTCTGACCATGGTAATTTTCCTCCGCTTTTGGGAGTGCAAAATTAGTAATAAGAAATAAACAATCAGCAAATTACAATAAATATCAGTAAATTACAGTGAATTGCAAAATGATTGAGGCACTGGGGCAGATGTTTTGGTATTTCAAGTTAGGTTAAGGGTTTAAATACACAATTTTATTTAGCATGGATTGGTATCTCCCGGAAGTAATACGATAAAGGTATATTCCACTCTCCACTTTTTGACCGGAAATGCCTGAGCCGTCCCTGCCTTCCCATTGCTGTGATCTCTTTCCTCTGATGTCATATTGCCGGATGAGTACTCCATGAATGTTGTAAATATTCAGGACAGGGACTTTCCAGTTTTCCGGCACATCAAATTCAATGATCGTATTCGCAGAAAAAGGATTTGGAAATGCTGTCATCCCGAAATCAGGTTTATGAATAGTAGCAACAGATGTATAAAGTGAATCAAGTTCATGGAAGTAAGTAGTAAAGCTTTCTCCATAATCATCACTATAATCTATATAGAGTAATCTATGGTTAAACGTTGGATCATATGTTGATCGAAAAACATAGTAGCTCCCTGATTGCCTACCAGCTGTACTACCTACTGACCAATGATAAATATCAATAAAGCCTGATTCAAATTTTTGTGTCCATGTATATCCTGTGTC
>JAUXII010000132.1 GCA_030621075.1 Lentimicrobiaceae bacterium | reverse complement strand
AAACTGAACTCGACAGCATGATGCGTGTATACATGAAGGCCCAGCTGGAAATGCAACCTGATAAAAGGTTTTATCCTGATGCTAACTTCACCTTACGGGTAACTTACGGAAAAGTAGATGATTACAGCCCCCGGGATGCTGTTCATTATAAACACTATACAACCTTATCAGGGATCATTGAAAAAGAAGACCCGGCGATTTATGATTACGTGGTTGAAGATAAATTAAAAGAACTTTATGCCAGTAAAGATTACGGTCGTTATGCAGACAAGGATGGGATGGTGCATATTTGTTTTACCGGCTCGAATCATACCTCCGGAGGAAATTCAGGCAGCCCTGTTCTCAATGCAGATGGCCATCTGATCGGCATTAACTTTGACCGCAACTGGGAAGGAACAATGAGCGATTTGATGTACGATCCGGATATGTGCCGGAATATTAGCATTGATATCAGGTATTGTTTATTTATCATCGATAAATTCGCAGGAGCTACGCATTTGATTGAAGAGATGATAATCATAGAATAACAATAGAAATCAACACTTTATTATTTTCCTTGCATGAAGGTTCAGCATTTATTTTTTATTCTTTTTTTGTTACCGGCTGCTATTGTTTTTTCACAGAATATCAATTTTAAATCTATTCATCAGGAGCAATCAGAATATTATGCACAATTCAAATCATTTACCGAAAATCAATTTGATTCGTTACAAAGAAATATTCCGAATTCGATAATACCGTTATTAAAAAAAAGCACATTAAATAAAACTGTTTTCGGTTACCAACCTTACTGGGGTGGATCAGCCTATCTTTCCTATCAATGGGACCTGCTATCAGACCTTTGTTATTTTTCATACGAAGTGGATCCGGCCACCGGTTATCCGGCCACAACCCATAATTGGATGACAACATCCGTAATAGATTCAGCACAGGCGCATAATGTAAATGTTCATTTGTGTGTCACACTTTTCTCGAATCATGCATTGTTTTTTCAAAATCCCAATGCCTGGCAAACTTTAATCGATACGGTGATAAATCTGGTAGATCAACGAGGGGCAAAGGGTGTAAATATAAACTTTGAGGCCGTTTCTTCATCAGTGAGCATTCAACTAAATGAATTTATCATTGAACTAACAAACCAGGTACATGATGCCCTGCCGGGATCTGTTGTGAGTGTTGCTGTGCCTGCAGTGGACTGGGGTAAAATCTACAACATTCCGCTGTTAAACGAATATATTGATCTGTTCATGATCATGGGATATGATTATTACTGGAATGGAAGCTCACAGGCAGGGCCGGTAGATGGATTATACAGTATGACGGGTCAATATAATTATAATTTATCAAGAACGCTTTCATGGTACCAGTCTGCAGGGGCTTCACGCGACAAAATAATACTTGGATTACCCTATTATGGAAGGGTGTGGGGAACACAAGGGCCCCACCCGCCATCTTATATTACCGTTTATGGGCAAGCATTGACCTATTATCAGGTTAAAAGTAATTACTCCGGTTATTACTCGAATGAAAATAAATTCTGGGAACAAAACAGCTTCTCTCCTTATTTTTCTTTCCAAACTACAGGCTGGAATCAATGTTTTATAAATGATGTTAACAGTCTTGCCAGACGTTACGACATGGTAAATCAGCGAGGCCTTGCCGGCATAGGCATCTGGGCCCTGGGGTATGATCGCGGTTATACTGATCTCTGGGAATTAATACAAAACAGATTCACAGCTGGTTCATTATGCCCATGCAATGACACAATTTACGATTCAGGAGGGCCAACATTTGATTATTACAATAATGAAAATTATTTATTAACGATTGCACCAACGAATGTAATAAGCCTTTCTTTGACTTTTTTATCCTTTGATTTGGAACCCGGTTATGACCTTCTGAGTATCTATGACGGGCCCGATACCCTGGCTCCTCTGATTGGCACTTTTACAGGTGATGATGGACCGGGAATCATTCATGCCTCGGGTAATACACTCACCCTTGAGGTAATATCGGATCAAGCTACAACACGTGCCGGCTGGAAAGCTTTGTATGAGTGTTCCCCTTTTCAGATTGACATTTCAGAAAACGAAGAGGTTAAAATTATCGCAAAACTCTTCCCCAATCCCGTAAATGATGACTTTCACCTTCAGTTTCACTTAAAACAACCTGCAAATATTCAAATCATCATAATTGATCCATTCGGAAATAGAAAAGGAATAATCACAGATGGATATAAGCAACCCGGATTTCACTCCATGCATCTTAGCCCTGCAGACTATGGAATAAAAACTTCGGGTGTTTATTTCCTCCAAATTTATTCTAATGGGATGCCATCAGTTGCAAAAAAGTGGATGTACCTGCCTCCTAACTAATAATAGACTAAACCTGTGTGTCCCTGATGCTACAAAACTTTGTAATTTTTTATTTCTCATTGTTTATTTCTCATTTCTAACGTAATTTTATGAATTATTCAGTCTTCAGAGCCTGACAGTGAAATTGTCGTAATTTTACAGCTTATTTATAATAATAAATCACCAAACATGAGTTTATTTGAAGAATTTCCACCAGTCACAACCGATCAGTGGAAAAAAAAGATCAAGCAGGGATTGAAAGGTGCTGATTACGACCAAAAACTAATCTGGCATACAAAAGAAGGATTCAGTGTCAACCCTTTTTACAGAGAAGAAGACCATAAAAATCTGAATTTCATGGGTTCTTTCCCTGGAGATTTCCCATTTATCAGAGGAAATAAAATAAAAAACAATAACTGGCAGGTAAGGCAGGATATCAACGTTGAAAATTTTCAAGAAAGCAATAAGAAAGCACTTGAGATCCTGATGGAGGGTGTTGACTCCATTGGATTTATTATGAATGAGTCAAACGTGTATACTTATGAAGACCTGGACATCCTTTTTAAGAACATTTTTGCTGAAACGATAGAATCAAATTTTGTATGCGGAAAAGCTTCTCAGAACATTCTTGAGGTCCTTATTGAGCTGGTTAAACGATATAACAGACGATTGGATATGATCAACGGTTCTGTGGATTATGACCCACTTGGGGATCTGACTATTAAAGGAAATTTTGATACAGAAGAGAAGAGCTCATTTGAAAAGTGTAAAAAACTGATTGAAACAGCCGATCATTTACCGCACTTCAAAGTCATCGCAGTTCATGGTAACCATTTTCATAATGCCGGAGCTACCATTGTTGAAGAACTTGCATATAGTTTAGCAGCCGGAACAGAATATTTAACACAGTTAACCGAGCGCGGTCTTTCCATCAATAAAATTGCACCAAGGATCAAATTCCAGTTTGCGATTGGTTCTAATTATTTTATGCAAATTGCGAAATTACGTGCTGCCAGGCTTCTGTGGGCACATATTGTCAGAGCCTATGGCCCCAGCAATACATCCGTAACGCAGATGCACATTCATTCAACAACTTCCGGATGGAATAAGACCATTTATGATCCGTATGTAAATATGCTACGTACAACAATTGAGTCGATGTCTGCAGCACTCGGCGGAACAGATTCCCTGACTGTTATGCCTTTCAACAGCACATTTGGTGAGCCCACAGCATTGTCAGAACGCGTAGCAAGAAATCAACAACTATTATTAAAGGAAGAGTCTTACCTCGACAAGGTGGTTGATCCCGCAGCAGGTTCCTATTATATTGAAAATTTGACCAATGCCATTGCTGAAGAGGCGTGGAAGCTATTCCTGGAGGTTGAGAAAAAAGGAGGTTACTTACAGGCTTTTTTGGATGGTTTTATCCAGAAAAGGATCAATGAAACTGCACGAAAAAGAGATTTGGCCATTGCTACACGAGAGGTGACGCTTTTGGGAACCAATCAGTTCCCTGATTTCACTGAACACCTGGAAAAGGAGTTAGATGAATCGCTTTTCAAACCGCATGATTTTTCTGAAAAACATGCTATTGTTAGAACCCTGAAACCGTATAGGGGCGCCATGGCATTTGAGCAATTAAGGTATAAAACAGATCAATATGCCAAAACCAATAAACGGCCATCTGTATTCATGTTTACATACGGGAACCTTGCCATGCGGCGTACCCGGAGTCAGTTTGCCAGTAATTTTTTTGGCTGTGCCGGTTTCAAGATCATTGATAATCCGGGATTTATTAGTGTAGAAGAAGGAGTGAAAGCATATATCGCAAGCAAAGCTGAAATTGTGGTGCTATGTGCTGCCGATAATGATTACCTGAAAATTTCCAGTAAAATATTTGAAAAACTTCATGATAAGACGATTATAGTTATTGCAGGCTACCCAAAGGATGCCATTGATCAGCTAAAATTAACAGGCATTCAGAACTTCATTCATGCCCGGTCGAATATTTTGGAGAGTTTGATGGAGTTTCAGGAGGCGGTAGGGATAGTGAAATAGAACAAAGAACAAAAATAAAAAATATTTTACCACAAAGTCACCAAAGTACTTCACAAAGGAATCACAAAGGAAAAATTTAATCCTTATGGATATAAAAAAGATTTTCAAAATGGGGAATGCATTAGTCCTTAGCGCGACTTTGTGCTATCCTTCGTGTATCCTTATATGTTTGTAAAATCAAAGATAAAAAAAATACTCA
>JAUXII010000002.1 GCA_030621075.1 Lentimicrobiaceae bacterium | reverse complement strand
AACACTTGCGTTAATACCAGTAGGAACAGGAAACGACTGGGGTAGGATGTTTAATATTCCTTCTAGTTATGAGGGTGCCATTAAACTTATAAAAAACAAGAAAACGTTTATTCAGGATGTTGGGAAAGTGGTATATTATCGGAAAGAGAGCTCCAAAATGCGGTATTTTGCCAATATGGCTGGTATGGGCTATGATGCATTGGTGGCTCAAAAAACAAACCGGCAGAAAGATCTGGGAAAGGGAGGCCCTTTTTCTTATTTATATAATATTTTTTCCAGCCTGTTTTCATATAATAACCGGCAATATGAAATACAAGTTGATAATAAAAAGGTAAGAGGAAAAGTGTTCAGTATGAACGTGGGGATATGTAAATACAACGGTGGCGGAATGATGCAGCTTCCTTTTGCCGTTGCCGATGATGGCTTGTTAGATATGACAGTGATAAATCAGATAGGTAAAGTTAAAGTGATGAGGAGCGTGAAAAAGCTTTACGACGGTTCTTTTGTGAAAATGCCACAGGTGAGGACATACCAGGGTAAAAAAATAAGTATTACCTCCTCTTCAAAGATTTGTCTTGAAGCTGATGGAGAGTCGCTGGGACATACACCATTTGATTTTGAAATTATTCCTAAAAGTCTGAAGGTTGTTGTTGGGTGATCTATACATTTCTGTCGTCAGGTGAAATACCTGACAACACAGATTCCTGCCAGTCGTCGTTTTCTTTAATCAACCGGATCAACTCATCCACGGCTTTTTCTTCTGTGATATTCTTCCTCACAATATTTTTTCCTTTGTACAGCGTAATTTTCCCGGGGCCTGAACCCACATACCCATAATCAGCATCAGCCATTTCTCCGGGCCCGTTAACGATGCAGCCCATCACACCTATTTTCAGATTTTTAAGATGACCTGTTTTTCCCCGAATCCGTTTTAAAATTTTCTGAATATTAAAAAGCGTCCGGCCGCATGATGGACAGGCAATGTATTCAGTTTTGGAGAACCGGGCCCGGCTGGCTTGAAGAATCCCCAATGAAAGTGATTCGATGAATGATTGCTCATGGTTGCCTTCGGTTTCTATCCAGATCCCGTCACCCAGCCCGTCAATAAACAATCCACCAAAATCGGCAGCACTGAAAACTATCAGATGTTCTTTTCCTAAATCAGCGTAACTTCTTTTTATTATAACAGAGACATTACAATTATGATCAGCCAGCTTGAAAAACATCTGACGAAAATCTATTATTCCATGAGGTTGTGATGACTCGATGATCAAAACGGATAAGGGATTTTCTTTTAGCTTATTGATCAAATTATCACTTAATTGATCATTTTTAACAAGTATGAAAGAAATACCTGAAAAAGCAGCTATCTTTTGTGGATTGGATGTAAAAACAACCGGGACCTGGTTACTCCCAATGTTTTTCACCTTGTTTGAAATCCTTCGTTCATAGGAAAAAGGGCTGAAATAGATTTTCTCATTCGGAGTATCGGTATAGGTTTGGGTTTTTTTATGATATCTTTCGATTAGCATTTTTGCTACGGGTATTTCATACACCGGATCCTCGGTTAACGAAACCCGTATCGTATCGCCGATGCCATCTTCAAGAAGTGCACCAATCCCAACTGCTGATTTTATCCGGCCATCTTCCCCCTCACCGGCTTCTGTAACGCCAAGGTGTAACGGATAATCCATGCCTTCATTAAGCATCCGGTTAATAAGTAAACGTGTTGATTGTACCATGATCCGTGTATTACTCGACTTCATCGACAGGACAATATTATGAAAGTCGAGACTTCTACAGATCCTGAGGTATTCCATTGCCGATTCGACCATGCCCTGAGGTGTGTCGCCATATCTACTCATGATCCTGTCGGAAAGAGAGCCATGATTGGTCCCAATTCGAAGCGCAGTCCCGTTTTTTTTGCAGATATTCACCAGAGCGGATAGATGTTCCCGTATCTTATCCATTTCCCGGGAATAATCATCATCAGAATAATCAGTTTTACCTGTTTTCTTATCAACATAATTACCCGGATTAATTCTAACCTTTTCAACGATCCGGGCGGCAGTTTCGGCAATAACAGGATTGAAATGTACATCTGCAATCAAAGGGATCTTGTATCCTTTTTTTCTTAATAAGTGCTTTATCTCTTTAAGATTCTCAGCTTCCCTTAGGTTTTGTGTTGAAAGCCTGGCATAATCACAGCCTGCATCAGCAAGCTGAATGATTTGTTCAACACAAGCCCTGGTATCCATGGTTGGAACAGCAATCATCGACTGGATGCGAATAGGGTGTTGGCTGCCCATAGGTATGTTTCCCACCCAAACCGTTCGCGTTGGAATCCGGGCGTAGGATGTCAGACTGACACAATATTTATGATCATTGAAGGTTGACAAAACAGAGCAGGTTATTATGTGATTTGCTGATCATCTTTGATACGGACACCTATTTAATAAGTTTCAACCCCTCCAAAGCAGATTCATCATCAGGCCTGATCATCAGGGCTTTATTAAAAAGCACCTTTGCTTCTCTAAAATTACCCAACTGAAAATTTGTCCAGGCGTACATGATAAGGTTATCGTAGTCGAAAGGGTAGTGATTAGCTACTTTTTCAAAATATTTTATCGCCGCGGAATAATCCATTTTCCCATAATAAATTGAACCCAACCTGTAATTTGTTAATGAGTGTTCAGGATCAATCTCCAGTATTTCTTCATAAAGATTAATAACATGAATCCAATTGCCAAGTGCTGAGGCAGGGAATGCATACCCCAGCCGTACTTCGATGGATAAAGGTTTCAGTGTAAGTGCCTTTTGATAATACGTTGTTGATTCGGTAAACAGGCCGGAAAGGTACATCAACCACCCTAATCGTAAATTGATCTCATATGAGCCTTCGTCGTATATTTTTTTCAGGGATTCAACGGCTTTGGTGTATTCACCGGCATATTCATGTGTATAACTTTCCGAAAAAGCCTGCTGAATACTTTTATAATCCTGCCCCATGGTAGTCCACGTAGTGGATAAAACAAAAACAAGGGTTAACAGAATTGCTTTTGAGTATCTTATTATAATTTCCATCTTAATTCTCCTATAAAAATATAATTTTGGTATGTGTATGGTTCATAAAAGGGCTTGGGTTCCAAATCATCAGGTTCAGTTGAGTTTTTGTATGTTAAAAACGATCCTTCTTTCATAAAATTATGAAACTCAAACGAGGCCATAAGTCTATTATTAATTGGGAAAAAGAGCTTTGTCCCCCATTTAAAAGTAATTTTATCAGGGCTGTTATAAATAACGTATCCGTTTTTTTCATTGTAATTTAATAGTTCACCAAAAGTAACAAACCCCTCAAGCCAAAGTTTATTAGTTACCCTGCCACCAATTATTTGATTAAAAATGGTCCTGTTTTTACTATCCTGAAGGTGATTTATAAGCCATGAATTCAGGTAAAGATTGAGGTTCCCAAAAGGAAAATATGTTAGAGCGAATCCGGCCTGGAATTGATTGGCATCATTTAATTCCGAATAGGTGCCAAAAACCCCCATGGTAATTAAGTGGGTGCTTTTTTCAAGGGCAAGGGAAGCCACATAGTTATTTAGTTTGACTTTGCCATAAGTCAGGCTGACTGTGTAATCATCCGGGTCATAGGTGGCAAAATATGTTGAAAAAGAGCCATGCAGGTAATGCATGGCGGCAGTTAATGTCCACACTTCCGCAAAATGAAGACTTGTATTCACATAAAATTGGTTTTGATAATAATTATAATCATTCTGAGTCCTTATGGTATCGTAATGCATAAATTGTTTTGTACGGTCTGACCGGTAATTAATATATCCATAGTACGACCTGATGTTTGCATTCCAACGGTGCGCAAGGCCTAATCCTGTATAATAAGCATTCCGTTCAAACACCGTCTCCCCATATATGTTTTCAGGGCCATCAAGGTCAATATCCTTATTAAGGGAATAATTATTGCTTACTATGGGCCCTGTTTCCAGAAACAGGGATTCAACCGGCCTGGCTCCCTCCGGTTTCACTCTTTTTTTTATGAATGAAGGAAGTTGTTCAAATATTTTTTCAGCATCGTCTGAACGATTCATCTCTATATAGGAATAATAGAGATATTCTAACACGACAGGATCGTTTGAGTTCAGTTCCATTGCTTTATTAAAATGATCAATGGCAAAAAGGTATTTCTGCTCTTCAAAATATGCAATGCCCAGCCGCATGCGCAGGTAATAATAATTGTACCCCATTTTTACAGCACTTTTTCCTGCCCGGATTAATGATTTCCATTCCTGCTTTTGATATAATTCATAGGTATTATTATTTACAGTGATGAAATCAGGTATGGTATCTGCAGAGACAGATATAATAATCATCCAAAAAAAAATTATAGCTGTTATTCTGCCCATCGAACCAGGATATGTTTGTCTTTTTCAAAAATAGTGAAACTTTCAATGGTATTATTTTTTATCAGAAATTCAAAACGAATTTCTTTGTTTACCCTTTTTCCCGAAAAAACCTGAGCATTTGAAAGAAACTTAATTTCTGAACCGGACAGTGTCTCATTGATGCTTTCAAAAGATAATGTAAATTTTGTGTCTAAAAATATATAGAAAGGAGCCAAAAAGTCCTGTAACCATATTAAAATAGGGTTATTCAGGGCACTAAGGGGATAATGATCTTCAATGGTCATATTTTTATAGGTCCCCTTTGGTACTTTATATGCTCCAAGATAGAAATAGAACAAAAGGCTGTTTTTATTTCCTTCAAAGTGCGTAAAGTAAAAAATATCACCTGTATCACGGAAATAGGCCTTGGCATTACTTTTTTTGCAAAGGAGATAGGTGTTGTTATAAAGATCGACATGTACCGACCAGGTAATTTCTTCCTCTTTCCTTTCATTTGAAATGAGTTGAATGTTGATTTTCTGTCCCGGAATAAAATGAAAAGCCTTTTCCAATGCCTCGTTTTTTACAATATTGGATACGATTTCATCTTTTTCAGGCCGATCAAAGGATTTTAGTTCAATACAATTATTTTTTTCCAGTATATAGGTTGCAAATGGGTAGTCGATAGTAGATGAGCCGATAAATGCTTCTTTCTGAACCTGGAAATGAATATGTGGAACCTGGGAGCGGCCTGAATTTCCACAATATGCCAGAATATTTCCTTTTTTGACATAGCTTCCTTTCTCAACCTTAAAAGAACCCTTTTTTATATGGCTGATCTTAGAAAAAAGTTGTTTATCATGTTTGATGATAATGGTATTTCCCCAGTTTTGGTCCAGGTTTATTTCCCCGATTTCGTTGTCATCAATACCGTTGTGTATATCTTCAACCCATCCATCGGCAGGTGCCAGAACAGGCTTATTAAAACAATAGTAATCTTCCCTGAAACTACCTTCATTTTTGAATGTATTACCTTTTTCATCCACAATTTCAAAGTCCCATGCATTTTTCCAGTCCCCCTGATGGGAATATTCCCCGTTATGTCCCTGTGTTACTATATAATTCCCCCAAAAAGGCAAAGATAGATGAACAGGGAAGGAAGGATTAAAACGATTCAGGTAATTCTGTTGGGTATATAAATTCTTTTCCGGTGAGTATTGTTGAGCGCCAACGACTTCAGGCTTCATATGCCCTCGTTCACGAAATTTCAAAATATAAAGAAAAAGAAGAACGATTATATTAAATGGAAGTGAGAGAACCGAAAGCTGGAAAATTGAAAGGAGTATGCCGGTACTGGTTGTTATTACAGCAATCAAAGGTGTAAGCAGTAGTACCCAAAGGAATGAATACTTAGAAGGGATGATAAATAACCCACCAACTGCAATAGCAGTAAGAATAAAGTTAAAACCAATATATGTATAACCTATGGTGTAAATGTCGGCTCCAAGTAGCTGATAGAAGAGGTAGGCCGCATAAAATCCTATTAAAGAAAGAACAAAAGCAATCCTCGAATAAATAAGAATCCCGATAGCTATTAACACACCGGCAAACAGATGGTATTGAAAAAAGATGGCCCCAAGCGACCTGAAATAGAAGACAACAGATTCATGCAGGTTAAGATTCGTAAACCAGTTGTATATTCGAACAAGGCTGATACCTCCCAGCGTATACATTTCATTCATCGTAAACACACCCCTCTCGCTAATTGCAAGAGAAGAAAATTCCCTGGCAGCAAGCATGACCATCCATATTCCTAATAGGAATGAGACGCTTAAGAAGGGCAGCCCGTATTTTCCGATTACGCCTTCGAGCATAACGGTAAGTAATAAAGTTAATAACGATGCGAAGATCAACAGGATAAAAAATTCAATTGTAAATTGATATGTTATACCAATTCCCAATCCAACCAATAAGCTATTAAACCCATAGAACCCGGCAGTGATATTTTTTTTGTTAAAACCGATCAGACTGGCTGCTCCATTGGTTATCAGAACTGCAATCACACCGCTTAACCCTGCGTAAAAATCAAAGAATGAAACAATCAGAAGAATAATCGCGAATAACCTGTTGTTCGAGAAGAATATTTGTGAGTAACTGCTCAGGATGCTTGTAAGAAATGGTATAGAAACAGTCTTTAGTCTATTCATGCAGTTCATCTTTAATGAGGGTGTCTTAAAAGATTTATTTCTCACAGATTTCACTGATATACACAGATTAATATTGATGGCAAATAGCTGTAATTAAGCTTGCTAGGTTATCTGTGAAAATCTGTGAAATCTGTGAGGACCAAAAAAAAATGACTTTTGAGACATCCACTTTGAAAACACCTGGCAACACAAAATCAGTCAAATTTACGTAAATATTCCGGCATCTTCTCGAAAGAGGTGATAGATTCCTGGGTTTCATTTTCACGTATCACATGAGTTTCCCCTTCCATATCAATAATAACCACCTTGGGGCGTAATGTGATGAATTGCATCCACTGTGTCATATTGTATGCCCCAACATGATGCACAACAATATGATCGCCTTTGTTTAGTAAAGGAAGGTTTATGTTTTCACGCAAAACATCAATATTCATACAAAGAGGCCCATACAGGGTAGTTTCTTCTGTATATTGAGAAAATGGTTGTGCGGGCGTCACTTTATGTTCATACCAGAAAGATGTAAAGAGTAAATTCACACCTACATCAACGATGGTTGTCCGTTTTCCCTGCGACAAGCGTTTATTTGCAATTACAGTTCCGAGCAGGCTGCCAGCTTCATCTATCAAAGCTCTCCCTGTCTCAAGTATCAGCAATGGGAGGTGATCTTGCTGGAAATTGGCATTTAACAACGCAGTAGAGATAGCTTCGGCGTAATCGTCAAATGTTGGACTTACGTCATAGCCGGGTAGAAGTACACCTTTCAGTGTATTTTTTGATGCAAATCCCCCGCCCATGTCAATATATTTAATCTCGTGGTTGAATTTCTGTTTTAACCCGATAGCCAGTTCAGCCAGCTTACCGGCTGCCACCCCATAGGCATTAGCGCTCAACATAAAAGTGCCAATATGGGTATGAAGGCCAACAAGGTCCATTTTGTTTGTATGCATGATCTTGTTCAACGCATCCCATGCCTGGCCATTCTCAAAATTAAAACCGAACCGGTCCCACATAGGCTGTATTCCTGTATCCATATTCACCCGGATGGCAACCTTTGGTTTGACATTCAATTTATCGCTCAGCTCTATTATTGTATATAACTCATCAAGATCATCAATGTGAATCAATGAGTTGTTCTGCATAGCTTTTGCCAGGTCTTTTTCTGTTTTGTCAGGTCCGTTGAAAATAATTTTTTCTCCAGGTACACCATGTTGTATTGCTTTATCGTACTCGAAACCCGATACAACCTCTGCCCATGATCCTTCCTGATGAAAAACATTACAGATGGCGCTTAAATAGTTGGTTTTGTACGACCATGCAAATTGCACCTTGGGATATCTCGTTGAAAAAGCTTTTTTTGCTTTCCGGAAAGTTGAACGGATCGTTTGTTCAGAAAGCACAAACAGTGGTGATCCGTATTCGTCGATTAGTTCTTTCACTGCAACACCATCAATATGTGTTGTTGGTTGTAACGAGGTTGGCATTCCAAATTTGCCAGGCATACCGGCTTCCAATTTTTTTAAGGTTGGCCTTTCATATCTGAGTTTTTCCATTATTCTGAATTTATTATTATTTGTAATTTCCAATAAAATTGTTGCTATGTGCTCGTTATTCGTTTTTATAATTCCCCGTCAATTGAAAGTCTTTCAAACTTTTCCCTGTCAACGATCATATCCATGGAGTAGCGGATGAAAAATTTTCCAACATCATACCTGGTATAAGGAGTTACTTTTTCTCCCAACGCAAGTTTAACAAGAGCTTCGGGAATATTTTGCCCCACTCCCACAGAAAGATAAGCCCATGCAGGTATTCTGGGGTTAATTTCAAGGAGATAATATTTATTGTCCTGGTTTTTCATCAATTCAAGCTCAAAACCACCACGCCATTTTGTTGCGCTTATAAACTTATGGGTAAGCTCGAGCAATTCGGGCTCATCTATTGAAATACCTGCCCATGCCTTGCCTTTGTCAGTGATGTATTGCTTACGCATAGGCACAGCTGCTATGGTGTTACCTTTTCCATCACCAAGGCCGGTAACATTGTATTCCGAGCCATGAATAAATTCTTGTAATATAATTGGCAAGCCCCACTTGGCACTGATCTTATTGAAATATGTTTTTACCTGATCTTTATTATACGCAATGTAAGCGTCATACCATTTTCCTTTAACAACAAGCGGAAATGTAAGTTCAGATTCCGCTGGAATTTCATTTGTATCATATATACCTAAATTTGATGGTACCGTAATATTATATTTTTCCCCAAATTTGGAAAGATTGATTTTATGCCGTTCTTCAAACTGTTCGAAAGTCGGAAGAAACATTCTGATCCCCATCTTTTTCAGCGTATCTTCCAGCTTCATAAAAGAATATAATTCTGCGTCGAAGTTAGGTATGATTATATCCAGATTTTCCTTTGCATGAATGTATTCAATTCGAGATAGAATGGCATCGGTTCCGGCTGAAGGATAGGGTAGCTGGTAGGTTTTGTCAATAAATTGAGGCATATAGATCATTGGTTCAAGCGTGTCATAAGCCAGGCCAATAATTCTTACATCTAACGATTTAGCTTCCCGAAGTCCTCTTGCAACAGCCATCCCAGGCCCCGGGCTGTCAATGGCGTTTAACCCCGATATGGCAATATTAATTGTTTTTTTCTTCATCACTTACTAACTGATTAACCCTAAGCATGTTCAGGAAGTCAAAATAATCTTTTTCCAAAGTAGCTTCATCGGTATTGTACTTCTGAAGCAGATTTTTTGAAATATCACTGAATGGCTTACCTTGTTTTATTAAGTCGATTATTTCAATCCCAATTGGATTGACAACAAAAGATTCGCCGGAAGAGGGGTTAAAAAGATACCCTGAATCACTTAAGGCTATGTTCTTTTTTATATTCATGAGTTTATATGTTTTGAATTAGACGACTAAATCAAAAAAAGTTTAATCTGGGAGTTTACAGGGTAAGGCGCTATTGCACCACAAATTTCTGAATATCAGATGCCAGTCCGTTAGCTTGAAGCCTGCAAATATATGTTCCTTTAGGGTAGTTAACGGTATTAAGACGGAAATTATTGAATGTCCGGTCGATTTTATAATTATCAATAATCCGGCCATGTATGTCTATAATATATAAAGATCCTTCTGATACGCCATCGGGTAATTTGTATTCAATAATATCATATAAATATTGTCCGCCTGGCACTGAAAGGTTGATTGTTTTGTAAATGGAATGATTCATATTATATAACCTGCATTGACTGGCTGCAACATCCATTGCATAATATTTATATCCTGAATTTTCGAGCCTGGTAATGGTAGCTGATGTGTTATACGTGTTTTCTAACGTTACCTGAGCATTGATAAGTAGTGACACGAACAGACTACTTATTATCAAAAAAAGTTTTTTCATTGGTTTAATTTTTAAGTTTATTACTCAAAGCTGTTGGCTCTTTTGTTAAAAGAATTTTGCAAAAATAATGTTTACACAAAATCTGTTGTTATACAATTACAATAATTATGTATAACATTTTCATATCGTTTTCCGGGTAAAGTGTTTGCATTAAAATCTTATAAAATATTTATTGAAAAACATAACATACAGGTGATAGATTAGTTTCACTTTTGTTTGCGAAAATTTTTTTTCTTATCTGTATCTTATTTGGAATATTCCGATCTTTGATAATATTAATAATAGCGTGAATCAACATACCAATATGGCGAAAAATTATGCATATGATACGAAAAGGATTACCTGACCTGTTGAAGGGACTTGCAGTTTTAAGTATGATACAGGTCCATATCATGGAATTATTTGTCCGGCAGGATATTTTTGAAGGCCCGTTAGGAAGTTTATCTCTGTTCATTGGAGGTCCTGCAGCAGCACCGGTCTTTTTAATTGTTATGGGGTATTTCCTGGCTATGAAGGAGAGACCGTTTCTCTATTTTATTAAAAGAGGCATGTTGTTGATCCTATGGGGTTTTTTGTTGAACATCGGATTGAACTTTCATCTTTTTGTCAAAATATATCAGGGTCTTTACGAACTTAACCCTCTGGATTACCTATTGGGGGTTGATATTTTCTTTCTGGCTGGTTTGAGTATTATTTTAATTGGTGTTTTAAAATTTTTGTTCAGGGATAAAGGATATTTATACTTTTTTCTTGCACTTGCCGTCGTTTTTGTAACACCTAAACTACCTGGTTTTGCTGATGATTCATGGCTGAAATATATCGAAGCTTTTCTTTGGGGCAAACAAAGCTGGTCTTATTTCCCATTATTCCCCTGGCTGGCATATCCTTTAACCGGATTTGCATATGTTTATATTGAAAAAATGATCTTTAAAAATGGCCTTACTTATCAAAACAAACTATCCATTGCTCTCCCGGCCGGAGCGGTTGTTTTCTTTACTTTTTCCTATGGTATGAAAATAGCGGCAGATTTAGAACATTACTACCATCATTCCTATATTTATTTTGGCTGGACGATTCTTTTTGTTTCATTCTGGGCCATTGTGTTGTCGTTTATTGAAGAAAATGGAGGGCAATCAAAGGTTGTGATGTATTTCAAGTGGGTAGGAAAAACTGTAACCTCTCACTATGTATTTCAATGGTTGATTATCGGGAATATCGCAACAGCCATTTACAAAACGCAGGGTCTATGGCAATATTCCCTATGGTTTACCGGTATCGTTGTTGCGACGAGTTTGTTGGCCTGTTTTTGGAGAAGGCTGAAGAAAGGATATCAGATTTAGGGTCAAGAGTGCAAAAAGGATCATTGTTGCATACATAATCAGGTTCCGGGTCAAGCCCGGAATGACGTGTCAATATGGGAAAATGAGTGAGAGGAGTGATTTTGCTTGGGCAAAATCACTCCTCTCAGTGGATAATCGCTCGAACGGAAAAAAATGAAAAGCAATAATTCATTGATAATTGAGTTTAAACAATGCCAAAAGATTAGTAATATTGCAGTCAAAATCAACGGATAATGAAAGATACTAAACATTTTTTAATTGGCTTTGCCGTCATGATGTCAACGCTATTCACTTTTTCCCAGGAGATTGGAATTGGAGAATGGAGAGATCATTTACCATATAGCAATAGTATTTCCTTAACAGAAGTTGGGAATAAAATATTTTGTGCAACACCTTATAGTATTTTTTACTATAACAAAGAAGATTACAGTGTTGCACGGCTGACAAAGGTAAACGGACTAACAGATATGGGTATTAGCCTAATAAAGTATAATACGGAAAATCAAACACTTGTTGTTGCATATACAAATACAAATATTGATCTGTTAAAGGGCAATGTCATTATAAATATCTCTGACATTAAAAGAAAGCCTATTCTGGGAAACAAAACAATAAACAATATTACTTTCAGGGACCAATATGCTTACCTGGCTTGTGGTTTTGGAATTGTTGTGCTTGATATTAACAAAGAAGAGATCTCAGACACCTATTATATAGGCCCTGAAGGTGGTCAAATCAATGTTTATGATATTACATTTGATGATCAGGACTCAATTTATGCAGCTACTGAGGCAGGGATCTATAAAGCATCGCTTCTAAGTCCAAACCTGGCTGATTTCTCCTCCTGGACAAAAGACCTTCAAATTCCTTATCCTGAGCTTGCCTATAATATTATCGAGTTTTTCGAGGGTAGAATTTTTGCTAATAATGCCAATGAAACTTTTGGATCGGATACTGTTTTTATGTATGACGGTCAATCATGGAGCCACTTTGATACAGTTGGCAATAGTACAAAAGGCAATATTCAAAGTATGTATGGACGCCTTGTTTTTGCTAATAGCCATAGTGTAGATGTATATGATGCGTCACTGACACGTGTTTATTTTACATATTCACCTGAAGGTATGACCATATACCCACAGGATGCCCTCATTGATAAAGATGGTTTTGTATGGGAGGCCGACAGGCTTTCCGGGCTGGTAAAAACATTTAATGATGGTTGGAGTGCTGAAGTGATTAAGCTTAACGGACCTAAAACAGCCGATGTATTTGCTCTGTCGGTGACAGGAAAAGATCTTTGGGCAGTACCGGGTGGCATAGACATCTCATGGGGAAATGTTTGGAAACGAGCTGAAATGTATGGTTTTGTAAATGGAAGCTGGACAAATTTGGATTATAAAAAAATACCGGAGCTTGAACCGGCAAGGGATATGGTTTGTGTAGTGGTTGATCCGGCCAACAGTAAGAAATTCTTTGGTGGTACATGGGGATATGGCATCTTTGAATTTACTAATAATGAGCTGACTACAGTCTATACGGATGAAAATAGTACGCTACAACCCATTACAGGGTTTGAGAAGATTAATATAGGTGGTTTGATTTTTGACAACGATCATAACCTTTGGGTTGTAAACTCAAATGCAGCTTCTGTATTATCTGTAATGATGAATGATGGGTCATGGCACGCTTTAAGTCTTGGGTCGGTTGCTACCGGAATAGATGTTGGAGAAATTGTTATCGATCAGATGAACCAGAAATGGATGTTGGTGAGGGATCACGGTTTGCTGGTTTTTAATGATAACAATACCATCACAAACCCGAACGACGATCAGGCAAAAAAATTAAACGGCAACCCTGGAAACGGTGATCTTCCCGGATTAAAAATACTTAGTTTTGCTGTTGATCAGGATGGAGAGCTATGGCTGGGATCGGATGAAGGTGTTGCTGTTATTTATTCGCCGGGAAATGCTTTTACGGGTGGTAATTATGATGCACAACGCATATTGGTTGAGCAGGATGGTTATGTTCAATACCTGCTGGAAACAGAGGCTGTGACAGCAGTAGCTATTGATGGAGCTAACAGAAAATGGTTCGGCAGCGACCGCGCCGGCGTTTTTTTGATGTCGGAAGACGGTACACATCAAATAATTCATTTTAATGAAGAAAATAGTCCGTTACTCTCTAATTCTATTTCCAGTATTGTTATCGATGATGACGGCGAGGTTTTTTTTGGAACATCTCAAGGAATTATTTCTTATAAGGGTACTGCTACGCCTACGCCTCCTCCAGGATCTACAATATATGCCTATCCTAATCCGGTGAGAGAAGATTACAATGGCGTGATTGCCATAAAAGGCCTTTTTCAAAATTCAGATGTTAAAATCACCGACGTTAGTGGAACGCTTGTCTTTGCCACAAAAGCAGAAGGTAGCCAGGCAATCTGGCACGGGCGAAACTTCAATGGCGACAAAGTGCAAACCGGAGTTTATCTTGTTTTTATAACCAACGATGATGGATCGGAAACAGCAGTGACAAAAATCCTCGTTATAAATTAATGTCTCGGTTAGCTAAAACAAATGGCATTGTACTTCACCAGATTAAGTATGGCGACAGTTCTATTATTGCCAGGGTCTATACCGAAGAATTTGGAGTGCAATCCTATCTGATCCGTGGAGTAAAAAACAAAAAATCAAAAATTAAGCCCAGCCTTTTTCAGATTGGAAACATTCTTGACATGGTGGTTTACAGAAACGAAAATCGTTCGGTACAACATGTAAAAGAGGTACAAATTGCCTTTCCGTCTAACTCAATTTCATTTGATGTTAAAAAAAAGGCCATTGTCATTTTTATGATTGAACTCTTTTACCGGTCCATTATTGAGGAAGAACCAAACAAGCCATTGTTTAATTTTATTGTTAACTCTATCAGGAAGTTGGATAGTAAAGAAGAAAAATATGCCAACCTTCATTTAGTATTTTCTATCCATCTAACTCAATATCTTGGGTTTTTACCACGAAAAAATTTTTCTGAAACAGAAAAATTTTTTGATTTGAAAGAAGGGATGTTTGTTAGTCATCAGCCTCACCACGATCATTATCTTACCCCGCTGCTCAGCACCCGGTTTTTCGAATTTTTAACAACTGACTATGACGAAATGCATAAAATCAGTATGACTGGTCAGAGCCGGATGGAATTATTAGAGAAACTCCTGGAATATTACCGGTTACACCTTCCTTTGTTTGGGGAAATCAAATCGCACCATGTACTTAGTGTTGTATTGGCTTAGCAAATGTGATCTGTTCATTCTATTTGCATTCCGGTTATTCTTGCAAGGTTTTGTTTTAAGGCCTTTTTAACTGAATTCAAATCCTGTTTTGCGCCGAGTTCCTTTTCCAATGATGTTACAGCTTTATCAGGCATTCCACATGGATTGATAAAATTAAAATAATTCAGGTCGGTATTTATGTTTAAGGCAAGTCCGTGCATAGTAACCCACCGGCTTGCCCTAACGCCAATGGCACAAATTTTTCGGGCTTTATCAGGTATTTCCGGATCAAGCCAAACACCTGTTGCCCCTTCGAGCCGACTGGCGCTAATTTCATATTTTTCAAGGGTAACGATAACAGCCTCTTCAATGGAATAAATATATTTTCTGATGGATAACTTAAAGTTATCCAGATCAAGAATCGGATATGCCACAATCTGACCCGGGCCATGGTATGTTATATCTCCTCCTCTGTTAATTTTGTAAAAGGATGCTTTCTTATTCAGCAATTGAAGATTATTGATCAACAAGTTGCTTTCCGAACCGCTTTTCCCCAATGTAAAAACATGGGGGTGCTCACAGAAAAGGAGATAATTTGGCACCGGCTTTTGTTTATCGGCCGACAGCTCATTATTCAATAATTTAACCTTCAGAACCTGGTTGAACAGCTCTTCCTGGTAGTCCCATGCTTCTTTGAAATCGATTAACCCCAGGTCATGAAATGTGGTTTGTTTATTCATCTAATAAAATGGCAATTTGTTGAAATTCTTGTTATTACTATTTCTTTATCCAACATATCATTTCACGTGTTTCTCTGCCCGATAAGACGACCTCACCAAGGGACTACTTTCAACAAAGCGAAATCCTTTTGCCAGGCCAATTTTCTTATACTTTTCAAAAATATCAGGTGCTACATATTCCGCAACAGGTAAATGATTTGCTGTGGGTTGCAGGTACTGTCCAATGGTGAACACCTTACATCCTGTTGCGATCAAATCATCCATTGTTTGAACTATTTCATCTTCTGTTTCTCCCAGGCCTAACATGACCCCCGATTTCGATACAATCGTTGAGGCGGCAATATTCCTGATCACTTTTAAGCTGGTCTCATATTTTGCTTTGCTTCT
Organism: Lentimicrobiaceae bacterium; assembly: GCA_030621075.1. The sequence continues at coordinate 1,942 of JAUXII010000002.1, read as the reverse complement.
AACAAAAGGAGTCAACCTTCTAACAGTTTCCAGGTTGTGGGAGATTACATCCGGTTTGGCATTGATCACTGTTTCCAGGCATGAATATTCACCATTGAAATCAGGGATCAATGTCTCAATGGTGGTTTCAGGATTAAGCTTTTTTATAGCCCTGATCGTTTCGGACCAGAAAGCAGCCCCACCGTCTGCCAGGTCATCTCTGTCAACAGATGTTATTACGCAGTGCTTTAACTTCATCAATTGCACAGACCTTGCAATATGCATAGGCTCATCCGGATCGACAGGTAATGGTTTACCTGTTTTTACATTGCAGAATTTACACGATCGTGTGCAAATATCCCCCAGTATCATAAAGGTGGCCGTACCGCGCCCCCAGCAGTCTGCAATATTCGGACAACGGCCACTTTCACAGATGGTATGAAGTTGATGATGATGAACAATATCTTTAATTTTGACATAACTCTTCCCTTCCGGTAGCCGGATTTTCAGCCAGCCGGGTTTTCGCAGTGTTGATTTGGGTGTTTTCTTCATAAATAACTATTGGCTGTCAGGTGCTGTCAGGTGTTTCACCTGACAGAACATCACCTGACAGCACCTGCAAAGGTATGAAAAGAATAACTGTCAGGTGTTACACCTGACAGCACCACCAGTCTGCTCCTGACAGGCACTTGTAAGCACCTGTGGAAAAAAAGCTTGAGGCTTGAAGCTATTTCCTATCTTTGCAAAAATTACAAAACCATGGCAGAAGAACTTAAAGAACAGGAAATAATCCGAAGAAATTCTTTGGAGGAGTTATTTAAACTAGGTATTGACCCTTTCCCTGCAGAAACATTTGATGTTAATGCTACCGCAAAAAATATTATTGAGCAATTCTCACACGATCAATCAAAATTCCAGGATGTTCAAATAGCAGGGCGCATCATGAATCGACGAATAATGGGAGCCGCCTCATTTGCAGTGATTCAGGATAAAACAGGTCGAATACAGCTATATTTAAAACGTGATGAAATTTGTCCCGGTGATGATAAAACCATGTATAACACCGTTTTTAAGAAATTATTGGATATTGGTGATATCATAGGGGTGTCAGGATATGTATTTATCACGAAGATGGGAGAAATTACAATCCATGTAACATCCTTTACGGTGTTAAGTAAATCATTAAGGGTTTTACCAATTATTAAGGAAAAAGATGAACAGGTCTACGACGCGTTTACCGATCCTGAACATCGTTATCGTCAGAGGTATGTCGACTTGATCGTTAATCCGGATATCAGAGATGTTTTTGCAAAAAGAACAAGGGTATTTGATTCAATGCGGTCATTTCTGAACCTGAAAGATTACCTCGAGGTTGAAACGCCTGTTCTTCAGCCGTTATATGGAGGAGCGGCAGCCCGACCGTTTAAAACCCACCACAACACATTGGATATGACGTTGTATTTGCGAATAGCAAACGAATTATATCTGAAAAGACTAATCATAGGTGGATATGAAGGAGTTTATGAGTTTTCGAAGGACTTCCGAAATGAGGGAATGGACCGATACCATAACCCTGAATTCACCCAAATGGAACTATATGTGGCTTACAAAGATTATGAGTGGATGATGGATCTTGTTGAAGAAATGGTTGAGAAAATTGCACTGGATTTACACGGAACAACAAAAATTCAGGTAGGCGATCATTTGATTGATTTTAAAAGACCCTGGAAGCGATATACCATGTTTGAGATCATTCAGGAAAAAACCGGTTTTGATATTTCTAATATGAATGAAACAGAATTGGTTGAGGTTGCTGAAAAAATAGGGATTGATATCGACGAATCTATGGGTAAAGGAAAGCTTATTGATGAGATTTTTGGCGAGACATGTGAACCTAACCTGATTCAACCTGTTTTTATTACAGATTATCCTGTTGAAATGTCCCCCCTGGCAAAAAAACACC
>JAUXII010000063.1 GCA_030621075.1 Lentimicrobiaceae bacterium | reverse complement strand
GTAACGCGGATGTGGGCTTTTCCTGTTTGGGAATTAGGCGTGGTCCAGTTATAATACCTGTTATTGGCATTAATATCATCGGATATCAATTTCCAGGTTTGTCCGTCATCAATGCTATATTCAAGCATAAAATGTTCATCATTTCCAAATGCATCCCAACGGATTGTTTCAACCTCTACAGGAGCAAAAGACTCTCCCCCTGCAGGATAAGTCAGGGTTAATTCATTTTCAACGAAGTCATAAATTACATAATAGGTTTGTGCCCCATAAGGTACTTCAAATCCTTCAACAGAAAGTGAATACAACCCTGGTTCAGGGTCATCAATTGTAACCTGCTCCATATTATTCAGGTGATCTATCCCTCTGATTGCCGGATTATTAAGCAATACGGGATCAGGTGTGTGATCGAGTATCCAGGGGTAAAAATCATTAGATGAAGGATCTGTAAGGATCAGGTCAAGATCATTGACGAGTGCTTTATCGGCATTAATAGCTGCCTGATAATCTGTCCAATAGATCATTACCTTTAGTTGCTTTAAATCTCCGGGCACCTCTACTTCATGTGTCATAACCTGCCCCTGATTAATGGTTGCCGAGTCATAATTGTACATCTCCAATATATTAACCGCTCTCAATGCATTCATCCTTCCCCAGCCATACAAAAAGTCAGGCCCATAATTTCCAAGATCGTCGGCAGAATTAAGCAGAACGCTCTTTATCAAACCGGCCATTGGGTCATTATCATTGTTAAGTTCTTTGTATGCCTGATATAGTTGCGCCAGCGTTCCGGAAACTCCCGGACACGACATGGAGGTACCGGATTTAATAGTATAGTCATTGGGGTTGGTAGTTGAATTAACATCTGTTCCTTTAGCGCTAATATCAGGTTTTATACGACCATCATGTGCCGGGCCACGGCTGCTTGAGGAGGAAAGTTGGTCGAGATAACTCAGGTTAGCAACGGCAATCACATTTTTGGCAATTTTATGACCACCGGTAACGTTCCCCCATCCGGGCCCGGCTCCATAACCACAGTTATCGTAACCGGCATTACCGGCTGAAAAAACATGCATCAGGGAAGGATACATATTTATGTGCATATCCATGGTCCTTGCCAGCGTAGTATAACCGGCATTACAACCATTACTATAAGATGTAGATGTTATTCTAATATCATACAAGCTATAATGGGTTGGTATTTGAGCAAATCCCGGATATGTTGGAGCAGCCCCGTAAACAAAAAGTGTTGATCCGAATGCCATTCCTTTAACCTTAGGGTCTAAATTACCGGCACCCATAATAATACCTGCAACATGGTCACCATGATCACCCCAATTGTAAGTTAAAAATTGCTCTCCAATTCTTCCCTGGTAATCGATATGGGGGCCTATTATCCCATCATCCTGAAGCATTATATGAACACCGCTGCCATCATAATGACGACCGGCAGCAAAATCAGTTGCTATAACATTTGAACGATGCAGCGTTCTACCAGTATAATTTTCCGGCGTAGGCTCAGGATAAACCGGTTCAATGAAAATCACAAAAGGCAACCCTGCAATCAATTCTAAGTCAGTTATTTTTACGCTGCAAAGAATATTTTTTGAAAAATCATCGATCCGTATTATTTCAATAATAAAAGCATCAAGGTGATTGATAACATAGTCTTGCTCAATATTTTCAAAATAATGAAGAAAAACCTTTATCGAATATTCATCAAAAACAGCCCACTGAGGGTAGTCTTTCTCAAGGATTGAAGGCGCCATTTTAAACTCAGGCCTAATATTAATAATACTCCGAATATTAATATCGCGTAAACTATTTTTATCGAATTCAACAGGAATGGCTGCATAAAATGCTTTCTGTGGTAAATAATCCATTAGTATAACGCCCAGGCTTCTAATATGTGACATCAATGCAGCGTCAGGGATTTGATAAAACTGGATTAGTTTATAATGATATCCTTGCACAATCTCATCGCCTGATGGTTGAAAAAAATCAATATAATCATTTAGGTTATCCTGAACAGGAACATTTCCGGTCTTCATCAACAGGTTATACTCCCTGTTAGTTGATTGTGCATTTACAAAAGATAGCAACGAAAAAACAGCAATAATACTAATGATAAATCTCTTCATAATATATAATTTGAACCTTCAAAGGTATGACTGATAATTGATAATATAGCCAATCTGATATAGAATAAACAACAAATTAACAAAATTCACCTGAAAAAGTTTCCGTCCAATCGTAAAATAAATTCAATGAAAACTGGTTAAAGATACTATTGAGGTATAAAAATCAATGAACAAATAATATAAGTTCTTATATTTGCCGCCTCAAGCTCAACCTTATTACAACAAATGAAAAAACTATTCTTTTTATTAACTATCATCATCTTTGCCGGAGGAACAGGTTATACTCAGATCATTAATGAAGCAACATCCAAAAAACTAACCACAGGTATTGATATTTATACCAATATCTGGTTGGATCTGCCTGATGGAATTAAGCAGGGTGCGGTCAATCCCGGCCTCAGTTTTTTTGTTCTTTATGACTTTCAGTTAGGAGATAAGAACTTGTTTTTTTCTCCCGGCCTGGCTATCAGCACACATCACCTGCATCACAATGGATTGTTTGTTGTTGATACAAACAACAACACCCAGTTTCCGGTACTCAATGATGTTCATCCTGATATTAATTACAATACAAACAGGTTTTCATTAACCTATGTTGATATTCCCCTTGAATTCTGGTTTAACAGTAAGAGTGGTGTAAGATTCGCTGCTGGTTTTAAAGTTGGTTTCCTATTGCAAAGCACGATAAAATATTCGGGCGATGACTACCTTTATGAAACCAATGACAAGCTAAAGTTTAAGTTGTATAAAATCAGGAATATTGATCCTTACCGGTATGGCCTCATTCTCAGAGGTGGCTGGAAGTGGTTACATCTTTATGGTTATTATTCTCTTTCAAATGTTTTTGTTAAAGGAGCGGGTCCGGAGATGTTTCCGATATCCGTCGGGGCTACCATACGCCCTTTAAAATCATGGCAAAAGAAAAAAAAGTAGCTCTATAATTCTTTCCTTAATCTTGCCACAGGGATATTTAACTGTTCCCGGTACTTAGCAACAGTACGTCGTGCAATGTTATACCCTTTTTCGTTAAGTACTTTAGTCAATTGCTCGTCGGTATGGGGTTTGGTTTTATTTTCAGACTCAATAGCATCGGTCAGTATTTTCTTAATCTCCCGTGTTGAAACCTCTTCTCCCGTATCAGTTTGCATTGATTCCGAAAAAAAGCTTTTCAATAAAAAGGTCCCAAAAGGTGTTTGAACATATTTACTATTAGCTACTCTTGATATTGTTGAAATATCAAGGTTAACGATCTCGGCAATGTCTTTCAAAATCATTGGTTTCATCATGGTTTCGTCACCAGTCATGAAATAACCTTTCTGATACTGCATAATGGCATCCATGGTTAGAAAAAGTGTGTTTTGCCGCTGTTTAATAGCATCGATGAACCATTTGGCAGAATCAATTTTTTGTTTAACAAAAACGAAAGCATCCCTGGCATTGCTATTCTTTTTTTTCTTGTTTTTAGCATAGGCCTCCAACATCTCAATATATGTTCTACTGAGCCGCAGTTCAGGAATATTTCTTGAATTAAGCGATAATTCCAGGTCGCCATCTTTATTCCTAATGATAAAATCAGGAATGATATAGAAATTTGTCCGGGTAGTTTCTCCTAATGAATTGCCGGGTTTGGGGTTCAATTTCAATATCTCCTCAATAGCCTTTTTGAGTTGCTCTTCTGTTATCTTTGCTTTTTTGATGACCTTCTCATAATGCTTCTTTGTAAATTCAGTGAAATATCTGTCGAGAATAAGTTCAGCAGTACCAATGGATTCAGAGCCATTTCTATCTTTCTTTCGCCCTAATTGAATCAGAAGGCATTCCTGAAGATTTCTGGCGGCAACTCCAGGCGGGTCAAAATCCTGAATCATCTTTAGTACTTCCAGGATCTCATCTTTCGTAACCTCAATATTTTGAGAAAATGCCAGGTCGTCAACCATTGCATCCAGGTTACGCTGCAAATATCCCGAATCATCCAGATTACCTATTATATTATCACCTATGATACGTTGTACCTCCGTAACACTCCTAAGGCCAAGCTGGGAGTGAAGAAAATCCCGGAAAGAGGTGGTAGAAACAAAAGGGATTTCTTTTCTTAAATCATCGCTACTCGTATTATGTGATTTAAGCCGGTAGGAAGGTATGTCATCATCATCCATATAATCCGACAGGCTAAATTCTTCACTTTCCTTATCGTATTCATCATTATTCTCCTGTTCCAAATCACCATCGAATTCATTTTCGCTGTCCGAAGCATTATCTTCGTCACTCTCTTCCGACCGGTCAAGTTCATCAAGTGCCGGATTTTCTTCTATTTCCTGTTTGATTCTTTGTTCAAGGCCAACATATGGGATCTGTAAAAGTTTCATCAACAGTATCTGTTGTGGCGATAACTTTTGCAAAAGCTTCTGTTGTAACCTTTGATTGAGCATACGTTAATTTATTTTCTAAGCGCTTTTTTTATCCTTACAAATATAATCATTTTGGAGGTAAAAAAAAACTTAATTTAATTCACACAGAAAGAATCCTCTACAATACTATTTTCAACGGGAAATAAATCCTAAAACTCTGCATTCTTGGGTGTACGGGGAAAAGGGATAACATCTCTGATATTTCCCATGCCGGTTAAAAATTGAATAAACCGTTCAAATCCGAACCCGTACCCACTATGAGGAACAGTACCAAATTTTCGTGTTTCAATATACCACCAGATATCTTTTTCGGAGATATTACATTCCTTAATTCGTTTCATTAATTTTTCATACGATTCTTCTCGTTGAGAACCGCCGATAATCTCGCCTATCTGAGGAAACAACACGTCCATCGCCCTTACCGTCTTTCCATCATCATTCAGCTTCATGTAAAAAGCTTTGATATTCTTGGGATAATCAGAGATAATGACCGGCTTCTTAAAATGCTTTTCAACAAGGTAACGTTCGTGCTCTGATTGAAGATCTGCTCCCCACTTCTCGATCAGGTATGAAAACTTTTTCTTTTTATTTGGCTTGGAATTTCTCAGAATATCAATGGCTTCACTATAGGTGATTCGCAAAAAATCATTATCAAGAATAAACTGGAGTTTCTCCATAAGTGTCATGGGAGACCGTTGATCCATTTTTTTATTTTTCTCTTCATCCTGCTGGCGTTTATTTAAAAACAACAGGTCGTCCTGGCAATGGTCAAGTGCGTACTGAACCAGGTATTTTAACATATCTTCGGCAAGGTCCATATTATCGTTAATATCAGCAAACGCAACCTCCGGTTCTATCATCCAAAACTCGGATAGATGCCTGGAAGTATTTGAGTTTTCGGCACGAAACGTTGGCCCGAATGTATAAACCTTTGACAGGGCTAATGCAGCAAGTTCGGCCTCAAGTTGTCCTGAAACCGTTAGGTTTGTTTCCCTACCAAAAAAATCCTGTTTGAAATCAATGGAGTTATTTTTATCGCGGGGTGGGTTCTCCGGATTAAGCACAGAAACCCTGAACATCTCTCCTGCTCCTTCTGCATCAGCAGCTGTAATGATGGGGGTATGAATATTGTAAAACCCCCGGTCGTTAAAAAATTTGTGTATTGCAAAAATCATGGCATGCCTAACCCGGGCAATGGCACCAAATGTACTGGTTCTAAACCGTAAATGGGCAATCTCCCTTAAAAACTCCAGCGAATGTTTTTTAGGTTGTAACGGGTATTCCTCGGGGTCTGCTATACCTAACACATCAACAGTAATAGCATTCACCTCCACAGCCTGACCACTTCCAAGCGATTTAACCAATTCCCCATCAACTGAAATAGCGGCACCGGTAGTAACATTATATAAGGTTTGTTCATTGATCTTTTCCAGGTCGACAACAATCTGAAGGTTATGAATGGTTGATCCGTCATTTAAAGAGATAAAAGCAACACTTTTACTTCCTCTTTTTGTCCTTACCCAACCTTTTACATTGACCTTCGTTCCATAATCTCTGGAATTCAACAACTCCTTTATATTTCTACTTGTTAGCTTCTCCATGGTCCATAATTAATTTTGATGCAAAAATAATGATTTTTTTATTATACTACCTTACCCCTTGTCCCCTCTCCAAATTGGAGAGGGGGGGCGGGCGAAG
>JAUXII010000231.1 GCA_030621075.1 Lentimicrobiaceae bacterium | reverse complement strand
TATATGGCTTCCTAAGGAAGAGATCACTGAAAAAATCAAATCACTGCTGCAGCTCAACAATATTGACCAGGGAAGTGTTAATGCTATTATAAACTTTAGTGAAGATACCCATTTTACAGCCTACATTAATAAACCTGATTACCCTGACAAAGAACAATACAGGAAAGGTGTAAAAACATCACTTTATTTTGCAGAAAGGAAAAACCCGAATATAAAACTTTTCGACAAAGATTTTCGATCCAAAGCCGGAAAAATTATCAGGGATAATAAACTCTTTGACTTGGTATTTCAACATCGCCATACTGAAGTAATGCGGATCATGAATGCTTTTGAGGGTGAAATTGCTTTACTTACTTCCCAATAAAAACAAACGGTTAAATCCTTTTAAAAACGAGTGCCGTCCTGTTAGTGTTATAAATCCTTAACCGGTTTGTGCTTGATAAGTCATCAAAAAATGTTTCGTAAACTATCTGACTATCAATTCTTCCATGCCCTCCGAAGAATTCGTTGTCAGAGTCAAGTATAATTTTATATTTTCCTTCCTGAGGAACCCTAAACTCATAATTCATAATCGAATTGCTGATATGCCAGTTAAATACAAAAAGCAATTGATTCCTTTCAAAGATGATAGTTTTGTTATTTTCATCCATGTTCAGTTGATTGCCAAACTCCCATTCAAAAACCTTGTTCTCAACAATTACCTTAAGCATTTCAGCATCAAAACGAGAAAGGAATTGATATTTAAGTTCAGGATTATCAACGAGTGACCATTGTCTTTGTGCATATTGGTAACTCCAGTTATTGCCTTCCCTTGGAAAGTCAATCCACTCAGGATGCCCGAACTCATTGCCCATAAAATTCATATAAGCATTACCACCAAGTGAAATGGTGAACAGCCTGATCATTTTGTGTAATGCCAATCCCCTTTCAATTACCAGATTATCATCATTTTTAGACATATGATCATACATTGCCTTTTCCATTAACCTGAATGCGATTGTTTTATCACCCACCAACGCCTGGTCGTGCGATTCACAATAGGTTATTGTGTTGATCCCACTAAGCCTGTCGTTTAACACCTGCCACATTTCATAAATATTCCATTGCTCGTCTCTCTGCTCTTTTAAAATTTTGATCCAAAAATCAGGCATACCCATTCCCAATCGATAGTCAAAACCAATACCACCTTCATCAACCGGGCGGGCTAATCCTGGCATTCCGGAAACATCCTCGGCTATTGTAACAGCATGCCTGTTTATTGTATGTGCCAGTGTATTGGCAAGTTGTAAGTAAGTCACAGCATCCCATTCAACACCTTGTGAGAAATACTTTTCACGATACTCGAAAGTCTCATAGCCATGGTGGAAATACATCATGGAACCAACACCATCAAATCTAAAACCATCGAAATGAAATTCCTCTATCCAGTATTTTATATTTGATAATAAAAATTGAATTACTTCGGGTTTCCCATAATCAAATAACCTGGAGTCCCAATGCGGATGCATTCCCCGGCTTCCAGGGTGAAAATATTGTCCATCAGATCCGTCAAACTCATTTATCCCCTCATTGATATTCTTTACTGTATGCGAATGTACTATGTCAAGAATTACGGCGATGCCCATCTTGTGTGCAGTACGAATAAGTATTTTCAAATCTTCAGGCGTACCAAAACGTGAAGAAGGAGCAAAGAAATTAGAGACATGATACCCGAATGACGCATAATAAGGATGTTCCTGAATGGCCATCAGTTGAATGGCATTGTATCCGGCCTGTTTAACTCGTGGAAGTATGTTTGACGTAAACTCACTATATAGGCCAATACCTTCTTTCTCCTGCGCCATTCCAATATGTGCTTCATAAATAAGAAGGGTATCGAGGTTTCCAATGCTAAAATTATCTCTCTCCCAATTAAACCGGCCGGGGAACCAAACTTGTCCTGAGAAGTCTTTGGTCTCATCATCTTGTATTACCCTTCTAATGTAAGTCGGGATACGGTCGCGCCTTCCTTTCTCTGATTCAACTACAACTTTGATCCTACTGCCATGACGAAAGGTATCTTTGTAAGTTTTTTTATCCAGAAAAATCTCCCAAATACCATTTTTCGTTTTTTTCAAAGGGTGTGATAAGCGATCCCATTGGTTAAAATCACCGGTAAGGAAAAGGTTAGCAGCATTGGGGGCCCATTCACGATAAGTCCAGCCTTTTTGTTTAGCGTCATAATTAATCCCGAAGTATTTATAACCATCAGCAAATTTCACAAGGTGGCCGTTCTCTTTAATGATATGATTTAACCTTTTTCTAAATCGATCATTCCTTGCAGCTATTTCATCTCTGCTGGGCTCAAGCCAGGGATCGTCTTTGATAATTTTAAAAAATCGTTTTCCAGTAGGGGACATTTTCGTAATTGGAATTTATTTTATCATTGCATAAAGCATCCTGATCTCCTCCTCCCAGCGGGAATCATCAGGCGTTTCAAGGATTATAGGAATATTATCAAATCGGGGGTCGTTCATGATCCGTTTAAAAACATCAATACCCAGGAAACCTTCTCCAATCATTTCATGCCTGTCCACCCTGGTAGCAAATGCTTTCTTTGAATCATTAAGGTGCACTCCCCTGAGGTATGAAAAGCCTATGATTTTCTCAAACTTTTGAAAGGCCTCTTCATACCCTTCAGGGCTTTTCAGGTCATACCCTGCGGTAAAAGTATGACAGGTGTCAATACATACACCCACACGTTCTTTGTCGTCAACATGATCGATAATAAATCCAATCTGCTCAAATGTATATCCCAGGTTGGTACCTTGTCCGGCAGTGTTTTCAATAACAGCCGTAACGCCTTTTGTTTGATCCAGGGTCCGGTTAATTGATTCGGCGATAAGCAGCAGGCTTTCCTCCTCTGAGATTTTTTTCAGGTGGCTGCCCGGGTGAAAATTCAGCCTGTCGAGCCCAAGCTGCTCACAACGTTGCATTTCGTCAAGAAAGGCTTTTCGCGATTTACTCAGCCCTTCCTCCTCCGGATGTCCCAGGTTAATCAGGTAGCTGTCGTGAGGAAGGATATGTGCAGGCAAATAACCATATTTTTCACAATTCTTTTTAAATTTATCAATATTTTCACGTGTCAATGGCTTAGAAAACCACTGACGCTGATTTTTGGTAAATAAGGCAAAAGCCCTTGCCCCAATTCGATGAGCATTAAGCGGAAGTCGGAGGCCAAGCGGTCTTAGG
>JAUXII010000283.1 GCA_030621075.1 Lentimicrobiaceae bacterium | reverse complement strand
AGCTTTAAGCGATTTCTTAGGCATTATATATTATTATAAACTGTTTTATAGATAGAAAATCGCTGAAAGATTTCGGGATTATTTGAAATTTTCTACCAACAGTTGAAAGATATCCGTCCGGATGACCAAGGGGAATCCGTATGGAAAAATGCAAGAAAATGAAAAATAAAACACTAATACTCTTTTTAGCAATTGTGCTAATTGCTTTCTTTTATTTACTGCCTTTAACTTTGTTTAACGATACTCTTTCCACTGTCGTGTATGATAGAAATGGCGAATTACTGGGCGCTAAAATCGCTGAAGACGAGCAATGGCGTTTTCCTGTATGCGATTCGGTTCCGTACAAATTCAAAGAAGCTGTTATTGAGTTTGAAGACAGGCATTTTTATTATCACCCTGGAATTAATCCTTTTTCAATTGCAAGGGCTTTTATTCAAAACATTAAGGCAGGAGAGATTGTCAGCGGTGGTAGCACTTTAACAATGCAGCTTATAAGGTTGGCAGGAAAAGGGCGTCCCAGGACTTATACTGAAAAACTAAAAGAGATCATACTTGCATTACGGCTTGAGCTCAGTTATTCAAAAGAGAAGATATTATCCGTTTATTCATCAAATGCGCCATTCGGGGGGAATGTTATAGGTTTGGATGCTGCGGCATGGAGATATTTTGGCAGAAATGCACATGAACTTTCATGGGCTGAAGCAGCAACTCTTGCAGTATTGCCTAATGCACCATCCTTGATCCATCCGGGAAAAAACCGTGAACTACTGCTTAATAAAAGAAACCGCTTGATTGACAGATTGTATGAAAAAGGAAAAATGGATTCAATTACATGTTATCTTTCAAAACTTGAATTACTGCCTGAGAAACCCCATGCTATACCGCAATTGGCTCCTCATTTGCTTGCCAGGATTTATAATAATAAAAAAGGTTCAAGTGTAATCAGTACAATTGATGCACGGATACAACAAAAAGTTACTGAGATAGTTAAAAACCATAATGATGTTTTAAAGCATAACCAAATTCATAATATCGCTGTAATAGTAGCTGAGGTTGAAACAGGGGATGTGATTGCTTATATTGGCAATACAAGATTGACAGGGCACGAAGAACATGGAAATATGGTTGATGTTTGTATTGCTCCGAGAAGCACGGGAAGTATTCTTAAACCTTTTCTGTTTGCTGCTATGCTTGATGATGGAATGATTTTACAAAACACCCTGGTTCCTGATATTCCAACATATATTGCCGGTTATACTCCGAAAAATTTTGACCTCGGCTATGAAGGGGCCGTACCTGCCAAAAAGGCTTTGTCCCGTTCATTGAATATTCCTTCTGTAAGGATGTTACGCAATTATGGTGTTGAACGTTTTCACTATCTCCTCAGGAAACTGGGATTTTCAACAATAAATCGTCCTCCCGATCATTATGGATTAACATTGATTTTGGGTGGAGCGGAAGCTACTTTATGGGCTCTGGCGGGAGTTTATACAAGTATGGCCAGAACATTGAATCATTTTCAGGCTTATAATAGTAAATATTTTGAAAAGGATTTCAGGCAGATAAATTATGATTTAGGGAAAAGTGTTTGTTATTCGCCTGAATATAAAGAGTTGTCAGACAACTCATTAATTTCCGCAGGTGCTATATGGCTTGTTTATAATGCTTTGATAGAAGTTAACCGTCCCGAAGAAGAAACCGGCTGGAAATATTTTTCCTCATCACAAAAAGTAGCATGGAAAACAGGTACAAGTTTTGGTTTCCGTGATGCATGGGCAATAGGCACAACTCCGGCTTATGTTGTTGCTGTCTGGGTTGGAAATGCTGATGGGGAAGGCAGACCGGGCTTGACAGGTGTAAGTGCCGCAGCACCTGTTATGTTCGATGTTTTTGATCTTTTACCCCGGAGTAATTGGTTTGACCGGCCATTTGATGAAATGGTAAAGGTTCCTGTATGCAGGCAAAGCGGACATCGTGTTTCATTGATTTGTGAGCCTGTTGATTCGGTCTGGATATTGGAAAAAGGATTAATTACACCTGCATGCCCTTATCATCAAATAGTACATCTTGATAAAAATGAAAAATTCAGGGTGTCGGGCGAATGTGAAGATATTAATAATATGGTTCATAAAACGTGGTTTGTTTTACCACCTATTCAAGAATGGTATTATAAATCGGGAAATCCTTTATACAAGCCTTTACCACCGGTAATGGAAGGTTGTTTAAACAATGATGACTTGAGAAAACTGGCATTTATTTACCCTGATAATAATTCAAGAATATTTATTCCGGTTGAGATGGACGGAACTCCGGGCAAAGTAGTTTTTGAGATTGCACACCGTGATTCTCAATCAAAAATATACTGGCATCTCGATGAAGAGTATATTGGCTTTACAGATAATTTTCATCAAATGGAAATGAGACCTGAAAAAGGCAAACATATTGTTACTGTTGTGGATGGATCAGGATCGGAAGCAGTTGTGAAGTTTGAAATAGTAAATAATTGATCTTGTTAGGCTTATTGTTTGAAAAATTTCAGATGTTTAAATGAAAGCCGCTTAGCAGTTCCAAACTGCTTAGCGGCTGATTTATTTAAAAAATCATTGCAGTAATAATTATCTGATTATCATAAACTTTTCTTTTGCAATCAACTTTCCGTTTTGCCATAAAACTGCAATATATATACCTCTGTTCCATTTACTGACATCCACAATAACTTCAGTTTGACCTTTAGGAACTTTTATT
>JAUXII010000107.1 GCA_030621075.1 Lentimicrobiaceae bacterium | reverse complement strand
GTAACCATAAGATGGTATGATAGTGGCGGCAGTTTTATATCAGGTAATTATGGCGATTACACAACCGATTCGCCCGACTGGCAGCAGCTATCCAGTGGCTCAAAAGTTGCCCCTGCAGGTGCTGTAACAGCCCATGCAGAAATCAGAGTTTATGATGTGTCATCCGGTTGGACGGGATCAGCAACAGTATATGTTGACGATGCCATTTTCGAAACACCTACTTCAGCTACGATAGAAAATGCTTATGCCATCAGCAATACGGAGCTTGATTTAATGTATAGTCTTAGCATGACATCTGTAAACGCTGCTGATTATTCATTGACAGGATCGGCTGCCATTACCTTTTCAACAGCTGTAATCGATGGATCAAACGATAAACTGGTCCACCTGAGTGGCGCCTCTTCCAATATGGCCGGAGATATTACAGTTGATAACATTGCTGATGCCGCCAACAGCACCGATTATGACTTTTATGCCGGTATCATGCCTGTGGCATTTACAAGCACAACCAATCCCGGCGGAACAATGGATAACACGCATTCAGCTTCTTTTCAAACAATTGTTTCGGCCAACGATGACTATAACAATGTATGGATAAGTGACGCTGCAGGAGCTTATAATGGAGTATTGATATATGATAACTCATTCGATGCACTGGTGGCCGTTGGTGATGAAATTTTGATGGTTGGAGAAAGAACTGTTTACAATAATCTGACAGAACTTGAAAATCCTCAACTGATTTCCACCCTTTCAACCGGTAATGCCCCATACGGCCCAACAGTAATTAACGGTTCCGACATTGACTCTATAATACCTGCCGATACCGACCCGGGAGAAAAATGGGAAGGACAATTGGTGAAAATAGAAACTTTTACGGTTGAATCATATACTGACTATGATTATATGTGTAGCTGGTCAGATGGAACAACTACCTATTATTTTCACGTTGGTGATAATGTTAATTATCATTTTGGTGATATTACGATGCAAGTAGGGCAAACCTATGCATCAATTACCGGCGTAGTAGACTGGTACTGGTCTGCTCCTTTTTATCGCATCAACCCAAGAAATCAGGGTGATATTGAAACCCTTGCAGCTACAGCGAGGATAGTTGGTTCGTTCCAGGGATGGAATACAACCGATCCTGATTATGTCCTCTCTGAAAATACTAATGGCGTGTGGGAATTGACAAAAACATTGTCGGCCGGTGATAATGAATATAAAGTGCTGGAAGGTGACGACTGGAGCCAGCCGAATTATCCAAGTAATAATCAACACATCATCCTTACCGGAGATGAAGATGTTACCTGGAAGGTTAATATTACTGACGAGCTTGTTACACACACCATTCCTGTTGTAGCTGGTAATTTTATTTCCGAATTAGGTGGTAACGACTGGGACCCCACAGACTTGATCGGTGAAATGGAAGATCCTGATGGTGATGATATTTTTACCCTTGAGTTATTGGTACCTGTTGGCGATTGGGAATGTAAAGTGACCCTGAACCATAACTGGGATCAAAGTACCGGTGGAAACGTTCCTTTTTCTTCCAATGGCGTAGATGTTACAACGTTTACATACGACATGTCGATCAACTATACAGAAGTAACAGGCCCCCCACCTGTATTTGCTACCATCACGTTTGTTATTGATGACTCTCAGGGACAAACTTTCGGAGGATTTTTCCTGAAAGGAAGCTGGACAGCTGATGGATTTTACGATCCGGGCTGGGGCGGTGGCATTGAACATGCTCCATTCTATGATGATGGAACACATGGTGATGTTACCCCTGGTGACCATATTTTTGCCACACAATATGATTTGGCGGTTGACTATGGGGCCAATACATGGGAGTGGGGTGTGAATGACCAGGATCATAACTGGGTTGACGGAAACTGGCAATTTACCGTACCTGATTCACTGCCTCAAACACTTACACATATCTTCCCCGGTATACCCGACCTTGTTATCACCGAGATTATGTATAACCCGCCGGAATCCGGAACAGACTCACTCGAATTTGTTGAAGTATATAACAATACAACCGAAGCTGTTGAATTGGAGAATTACTATTTCTCGCAAGGGTTCGAGTTTTCTTTCCCACAATATCAGCTAAATGCCGGTGATTTTGTCCTTATTGCCGTTAACGCTGAAGCTATGATGAATACATTTGGCGTAACAGCACTCGAATGGACCAGCGGTGGGTTGAGTAATGGCGGTGAAGACATTATACTGATGGACAACCTGAACAGGATGGTTGATATTGTTGATTATGATGATAACCCTCCTTGGCCAACAGAGCCTGATGGAGATGGCCCTTCGCTGGTATTCTGCGACCCCAGCCAGGATAATTTTATTGCTGATTTCTGGTCGTCATCAATGGACTACCAGGGTATTAATGCAGCCGGCGACTCTATTTATGCGTCACCAGGCACAGGTTGCATCTATTCACCACCCGATATTGTGATCACAGAGATCATGTATAATCCACCTGAAACCGGAACGGATAGTATTGAGTTTATTGAGATCTATAACAATGAACCGGTACCCACAAATCTGAATGGATTTAAGTTGACAAAAAGTGTTAGCTTTACATTTCCCAATATTACGCTGGCTGTTGGCGAATACCTCGTCATAGCATACGATCAGGAAGCTTTTGAAAATACATTTGGATTTAGTCCGCTCGAATGGACCAGTGGCTCTTTAAGCAACACAGGAGGCGAGGTAGAATTAAATGACGCCTATGGATTTACCACCGACTATGTTCCTTATGATGATGAGGCTCCATGGCCCCCCGAGGCAAATGGTTTTGGCCCGTCATTAACATTCTGCGATCCTTCGTACGATAACTCAATCCCTGATTTCTGGACAGCATCTCTTGAACTTGCTGCTATCAACGCAGCCGGTGATTCAATTTTTGCTACACCGGGAGCAGAATGCGGTGCTATGGTTCCAATAGCTAATTTTGAGGCTGATCAAACACAAATTGAAGCCGGTCAAAGTGTTAACTTTACCGACCTTTCACTGGGTGACCCGCTAACATGGTCATGGTCATTCCCCGGCGGAACACCGTCATCTTCAAATGACCAGGATCCTCAGGGTATTGTCTATAACACGGCAGGCGCTTATGATGTGACATTAACTGTTGTTAACAATTACGGACAGGATACCGAAACAAAAACAGGTTACATTGTTGTTCTTGAACCCGGCAGCCCGCCAGTTGCGGACTTTATGGCAAGCGAAACAGATCTTTTCACAGGGCAAAGTATTGACTTTACCGATCTCTCTTTTGGTGAAGTGGATTCCTGGGCATGGTCGTTCCCTGGTGGCTTACCAGGCACCTCCACGCAAAAAGATCCGGTTGGTATATTATATAATACAGCAGGTGAATTTGATGTTTCGCTTACCGTTACAAATGCGTATGGTGAAGATACGGAAGTAAAAGTCGGATATATCACTGTTCTTGACCCGATTCAATACGATCTGGTTATTTCTGAAATAATGTATAACCCACCGGAAGCCGGGACTGATTCATTGGAATTTATCGAATTATATAACAATGATATTGAGGCCATTAACATGGAAGGATTTTATTTCACCGATGGGATTTTATTTACTTTCCCTGATGTTACCATAGCCCCGGGAGATTATTTACTGATCGCCCAAAATGTAACGGCTTTCTTCAATACATTTGGGATAAATGCCTATCAATGGGACGATGGAAGTTCATTAAATAACGGCGGTGAGCCCATTGAGCTTTCTAATCAATTTGGGTCTGTACTGGATTATGTCCCTTATGATGATGAAGCTCCCTGGCCAACTGAACCTGACGGACAAGGGCCCTCGTTAACACTATGCAACCCAGGTGATGACAACAGCCTGGCCGAAAGCTGGAGTGCTTCTACTGAATTTATTGCCATTAACAGCGCCGGCGACTCTATTTTTGCTACACCGGGAAGTGGATGTACCGAAGTCCCACCTGCAGCTAATTTTATGGCCAGTGAAATAATCATAACGGTTGGAAGCAGCATTGATTTTACCGACCTTTCAACAGGTATCCCTACATCATGGTCGTGGACCTTCGAAGGGGCTTCTCCTGCTTCATCAACCGACGAAAACCCGACAGGCATTGTTTACAATGCAGCCGGATCGTACGATGTTACGCTTGTCGTTACCAATGAATATGGAGAAGATACAGAATATAAAGCTGATTATATCCTTGTTGGATATGCTCCGGAGGCAGGCTTTTCTGCCGATAATACAGCTATATCAGTTGGAGGCAGCGTTCAATTTACAGATGAATCAACCGGAGGAGACCCTGTAACATGGACATGGATTTTTGAAGGTGGCACCCCTATAACCTCAAACGAACAAAATCCATTGGTTGTCTACAATAATGCCGGCGATTTTGACGTGATACTGACAGTTGCAAATACTTTTGGCGAAAGCACAGAGACAAAAACAGAATATATCCATGTAACTGTTGGATTGGAAGAGTTAGGTGTTTCATTAGCCGATATAACTATTTATCCCAACCCGGGTGATGGAACGTTTTATATTAATTCGGGCGGAGTTGACTTAGCGTATGAAATATACTCCATTGTTGGCAAATTTATCACCAGCGATGTTATTACCCAAAAAGTTCAGGAGATAAATCTCACTGACCTGGATAAAGGCATCTACTTCATCAAAGTAACTGATAAAAACAGCAATGAGTATACTATTAAAAAGCTGATTATTAACTAAGAACCCAAAATCTGACACCCTATCATAAGAGAAAAGGTAAGTTTACAGATGCTTTAATCAGGTGCATCCTGCAATACTTACCTTTTTTTACTGTTTTTTTTTCAATCCAAACAGGGATAAATAAATAAATGATGAAAAGCCAGCTATTATGGAACAATTCATTTTAAACATTCTTAATTACCTGCTTGATGTTTTACTTGCAACCCTGAGTCAGATTTTTGTGCTTTTGGGGCCATTATTATTGCTGGCTTTTTTAATGAATTTTATTGCAAAACTGAATGAAAATCTTAGTTATAAAGTATTGGGGCGAAGCGGATACTTATATGTTTTTGGATGGTTAGGTACTGCTGTCCATGAATTAGGACATGCAATATTTGCAATTCTTTTCGGACATAAAATTACAGAACTGGTATTATTCTCACCTAATGCTGAGAGTGGA
>JAUXII010000088.1 GCA_030621075.1 Lentimicrobiaceae bacterium | reverse complement strand
AATAAACAATTATGGTTTGCAAATATAAAGGAAAGATGTTCCGCTATTGTTAATGAAGAGTCGTAATAAATTTAAACAGTCGCTTAATAATCTTATATGTAAATAATTTTTACATTTGTGTCGATTTTAACAATCGTGAATAATACCAGTAATTTTTATCATGGAAAATAAACTTCAGGAACTTACAGAAAAGATCTATTCCGAAGGCATATTAAAGGCTACAAACGAAGGGAATGAGATAAAGGAAAAGGCTAAGACGGAAGCCGGGGAGATTGTAGAGAATGCCAAAAAGGATGCAGATCGTATCATTGAAGAAGCCAATAGCCGTGCAAACGAAATTCGTATGAATGTTCAGGCAGAACTGAAACTTTCTGCCAACCAGGCAATTAGTTCAATCAAACAAAAAATTGTTGATTTGATTGCATCAAAAGTAGTTGATGTGCCGGTAAGGGAAGCGTATAAAGATGTAGAGTTTGTGAAAAGGATCATCGAATCTTTAATTGAAAATTGGGCTTCCGGAAAGACGGATGTCACAGGAATATCACTCATTTTGCCGGAGAAAAGTAGAAACGATCTTGGTAATTATTTTATCTCTAAACAACATGAGCTTTTGAAGAGTGGCCTGGATGTTACATTTGATAAAGCGATTTCCAGCGGATTCAGGATCGGGCCTAAGGACGATAGTTACCTGATTAGTTTCACCGACGATGATTTTTCGAATTTCCTGAGGGCTTATTTACGTCCCAGGACCACCCAATTGCTTTACGGAGGGGAATAAAATGGCAAGAAACTACTATTGTTTGGTAGCCGGCCTGCCTGATATAGTTATTGATCAGGGAAAATTGTCCTTTACTATTCCTGAGTTCAAAAATGAACTCTTTGAAGTAATGCATCCGGATGATTACAGATTGATCGAATTGCTGTTTCTCTCTTTCGATAATGATAATCTTCTTAACATGTTGCTTAAGAAAGATGATGAATTCAACCATTGGGGGAAATATTCGAAGGATGAAATTGAAGAAGGAATTAAGGAACCCGAAACCTTTGAAGATTACCTGAAATTTTTTATAGAAGAATTTAAAGAATCATCAGGTACCGATCCTTCAAAAAACTGGGAAAACTATTTAACGGGATTGTATTATAATTACATCAATGCCTTGTCAAATCAGTTTTTAAACGATTGGTTATTATTTGATGGTACATTACAGAATATCCTGGTTGCTTATAACTGCCGGAAACATGACCTTCCGCCTGATGATGAATTAGTAGGGGAGGGTGATATTGTTGAAACACTTAAAAAAAGCCATGCAAGAGATTTTGGGCTCAGTGGCGAAATTGATTATATTGATAAGTTAATTAGCATTATTGAAAACAAAGACCTGCTTGATAGAGAAAAGAGTATTGATTTGCTCAGATGGAATTACCTGGACGAATTAACAACGTTTAAGTATTTTTCTGTTGAGGTGGTTATTTCATATATGATTAAATTGTTGATTGTTGACCGCTGGAAAAAATTAGATAAGGAAACCGGCGAGGAATTATTTGCCAGATTACTTGACGATTTAAAAACATCCTATGAGTTTCCGGCTGAATTTATTGATAAGTAAATATGTGGTTATTAGATTGTTATTATCTAAATGGCGGTCATTAAAGATGTTACATAAACAGTGAAAATATATAAGATCGAATGAAAGGCGAAAATAAAACCAAAGGAAAAGTAACAGGCATTATTGCAAACCTTGTTTTTGTTGAGGTTGATGGGCCTGTCCATCAAAATGAGATATGTTACATTCACCTTGAGGAGACATTATTGATGGCAGAGGTCATAAAAGTGGAAGGTACAAAAGCCTTTGTCCAGGTGTTTGAAAGTACCAGGGGGCTTATTGTCGGTGTGGATGTTGATTTCTCAGGGCATATGCTTGAGGTAACCCTTGGCCCTGGTATTTTGTCGAAAAACTTTGATGGGCTTCAGAATGACCTTGATAAAATGGAGGATCTGTTTCTGAACAGGGGTGAATATACGTTCGCGCTGGACCATGATAAATTATGGGGCTACAAGCCTCTTGCCAAACCCGGTGATCTTGTTATTGCCGGCGATTGGTTAGGTGAGGTTGTTGAAAACTGGATGTTGCATAAGATTATGGTCCCTTTTAGTTTTGAAGGCAGGTACACGGTTAAAAGTATTGTTAAACCAGGCGATTATGGCATCAATCATGTCATTGCAGTTATTACCAATAGTGAAGGTGATGATATTGATGTGACGATGGTACAGAAATGGCCCGTTAAGGTCCCGATTAAGGCATATAAGGAAAAACCGCGTCCATTTAGAGTGCTGGAAACCGGTGTACGTGTTATTGATACGCTCAATCCGATAACCGAAGGCGGGACAGGTTTTATACCAGGGCCCTTTGGCTGTGGTAAAACAGTTTTGCAACATGCGCTTTCAAAACAGGCAGAAGCTGATATGGTTATTGTTGCTGCTTGCGGTGAACGTGCCAATGAGGTGGTGGAAATTTTTAAAGAATTCCCCGAACTTGTGGATACCCGGACAGGGAGAAAGCTGAAAGAGCGGACTACTATCGTTGCCAATACTTCCAATATGCCTGTTGCCGCCCGTGAAGCATCCGTTTATACAGCTATGACGCTTGCCGAATATTATCGTTCTATGGGACACAAGATTCTTCTTCTCGCCGACTCAACCTCCCGTTGGGCACAGGCCCTCAGGGAGATGTCTAACAGAATGGAAGAGCTACCAGGTCCTGATGCTTATCCAATGGATCTTCCTGCTATTATCTCTAACTTTTATGCCCGGGCAGGATATGTTTACCTGAATAACGGCAAATCAGGTTCGATCACTTTTATTGGTACTGTATCACCTGCCGGTGGAAACCTGAAGGAACCGGTAACGGAATCTACCAAGAAGGCAGCACGTGCTTTTTATGCCCTCTCACAACAACGTGCCGACAGCAAACGCTACCCGGCTATCGACCCGGTTGAAAGTTACTCTAAATACCTTGACTATCCTGAAGTAAAGGACTTTTTCAAGGAAAATATATCTGAGAATTGGCTAGGGAATGTGGTAAAAGCAAAAGATACACTGTTAAGAGGGCGAGAGGCTTTCGAACAAATCAATATCCTCGGTGATGATGGCGTTCCCATTGATTATCATCTCAGGTTCTGGAAATCGGAGATGATCGACTTTATTATTCTTCAACAGGATGCTTTTGACGAAATTGATGCTTTAACGCCTCTCAACCGTCAGAAATTTATGCTGGAGCGAATTTTGGGTATTTGCGATGTTGAGTTTAATTTTGTCTCTTTTGAAGAAGTCACCCCTTTCTTTAAAAAGATAATCAACCTGTTTAAGCAGATGAATTACTCAGCGTTTGAGTCTGATGAATTCAGAAATTATGATAATGAAATAGATACGTTAATACTTGAAAGAAAGGGTTAATGGAAACAACAGCTTTTCAAAAAATTTATACAAAACTATCGAAAGTAACCAAAGCTACCTGTTCGCTTCATGCTACAGGTGTGGGTTATGAGGAAATGGCTGTTGTAAACGGCCGTAGAGCTCAGGTTGTAAAGATCGTTGGTGATGAAGTTACGTTGCAGATCTTTGCAGGGACAGAAAATATCCCGACAAACGCCGAAGTAATTTTTCTTGGAAAACCACCAACATTAAAAGTGGGAGAGGAGCTCTCAGGAAGGTTTTTTAATTCCTATGGTGACCCAATAGATGGTGGCCCTTCTGTTGATGGAGAGGAAAGAGAAATCGGTGGACCTTCGGTGAATCCGGTTAAAAGAGAACAACCCTCTAAACTCCTTGCTACGGGTATTGCCGGCATTGATATGAATAACACCATTGTTACCGGCCAAAAGATCCCTTTTTTCGCCGATTCCGACCAACCATTCAATCAGGTGATGGCAATGGTGGCACTTCGTGCTGAAGTGGATAAAATAATATTAGGCGGCATGGGACTGACCAATGATGATTACCTGTTTTTTAAAAATATTTTTGATAGTGCAGGAGCCCTCGATCGTATCATCAGCTTTGTCAACACAACAGAAGATCCTCCTGTTGAAAGATTGCTTGTGCCTGACATGGCTTTGACCGCAGCAGAATATTTTGCGGTCGACAAAAATGAAAAGGTGTTGGTGTTATTGACTGATATGACACTCTATGCAGATGCCCTGAGTATCGTGTCGAACCGGATGGATCAGATTCCATCAAAAGATAGTATGCCCGGGTCTTTGTATAGCGACCTCGCTAAAATTTATGAAAAAGCGGTGCAATTTCCCACAGGCGGATCTATAACAATTATCGCCGTAACAACTCTTTCGGGTGGCGATATTACGCATGCTATTCCTGATAATACAGGGTACATTACGGAAGGACAACTGTTCCTTAGAAGAGATACCGACATCGGGAAAGTTATTATTGATCCATTCAGGAGCTTGTCGAGGCTAAAACAACTTGTTATCGGAAAACAAACCAGAGCCGACCACCCCCAGGTGATGAATGCGGCCATCCGGTTATATGCAGATGCCGCTAATGCAAAAACAAAACTTGAAAACGGGTTTGATCTTACTGATTATGACGAAAGGTCTTTGAAATTTGCAAAAGAGTACTCTGATCAATTGCTCGCTATCGATGTTAACCTTGATATTGATAAAATGCTCGATACTGCGTGGGAGCTTTTTAAAGATAATTTCAAACCGGAAGAGGTAGGCATTAAGAAAATATTTATGGATGAACATTGGAATAGTTAACTGTTCAAAATTTCTATAAGTGGCAATAAAATTTCAATATAATAAGACATCGCTGCATGAGTTGAATAAGCAACTCAAGGTAAGGGTGAAAGCATTGCCTACTATTAAAAATAAAGAATCTGCTCTGCGCCTTGAGGTGAAAAAGGCAAAAAGCCTTGCCAAAAACCTCGATAAGAAACTTCAGCAACAGATTAAAGAATATGAAAATATTGTTGATTTGTGGGGAGAGTTCGACCCTTCGCTTATTCAAATAAAAGATGTTAACCTTTCGGTGAAAAAGATTGCTGGAGTCAGAACACCGGTATTGGAGGGAGTTGATTTTTTAATAAATAAATTCAGCCTTTTCAAAAATCCATCCTGGTTTCTCGATGGAATTACTATTCTTAAAGAGCTCGCTGAAATTGGTATTGAAAGAGAGGTTTATCTGAAGAAAATGAACTTACTCGACTATGCCAGAAAAAAGACAACACAAAAAGTGAACCTTTATGAGAAAGTTCAGATCCCCGGTTATGAAGAAGCGATTATGAAAATAAAACGGTTTATGGAAGATGAAGAAAATCTCTCTAAATCATCCCAGAAAATAATCAAGAACCGTCAGGAACTGAAGGAGGTGGCAGCATGATAGTTCCAATGATTAAATATTCTTTCCTTATCTATCACCAGGAGTATGATGAGTTTCTGTCTGATCTTCAAAATCTTGGCGTGGTCGATATTATTGAGCGTGATGTTGAATTTGATGATGAAACGCAGGATAAAATCTACCTTATTAAGGAATATACAAATAGAGTTAATTACCTGAAGAAAAGAATGATCGAGCCTCAAGAGCCTTCCGGAACTGAATG
>JAUXII010000090.1 GCA_030621075.1 Lentimicrobiaceae bacterium | reverse complement strand
AATCCTGCAGCCGGTTGCGCCATTTGTAAGGTAACTTTTCACCAAATAAAATCATTGAATACATTAATTTTCCGTAAATAAGTGTGGGTAAGATCCACAAAAAAAGCCAAAGATTGAACTTTTTATATTTTCGGACATAGCCTGCCGAATCAGCTACCTTACCCGCAACCAGATCTGCAACCTTTATATCTCTTTCACTCATTTCACTCTTCCATACATCCATTCTTCCTGTATTGATAGGCCTTAACAGACTTTTATGGATCTTTAGAAGTTCATCCGAATGAGCATATTTACTTTTCAGAAGCTCTTTTTTATCATAATAATTCAGCACATCCTGATTGAATTCAATGTGTAAAAAATCAGATAGATCTTTAATTTGTTTTTCCGTATCCGTAACCAGCTCTTCATATCTGATAGAATAAACTGAATCCGGAAATTTTCTTTTCAGATTTTTTACCAATTGGATGGCAAACCTCCACCTGTAAATTACCAGCGGCACAACCGGCACCTCAAAATTTACCTTAATCAGCGAAAGATAGTTATCCCGGTAATCTCTTGTAATATGGATGAACTTAGCTTCAGGGAATATTTTTATCAGCCGTTTTACATAAAGTGAATACCCCGGGTTTTTATCCCCTATCCATTCGATCTTTCCTTTCTCAAACAAAGAAGGATAATTCAAATAGATCTTTTTAATAAGTTCATAAAAAGTAGTCTCCCCCTGCCATGATAAAAATTTTTCTTTTAATGTCTCTTTGTCAATTAACCAGGTATCAAAATATTGTTGGTTAATCACATCATGGTACAACGAAAGGATTGTTTTCTCATCCCAATGAAAAATTTTATCGTATTTTTTATAAAGGCTCAGTATAATCGGGCTTTCAGGAGGAATAATCACATTAGGATGTGCTTCAAGCAAAAGCCTTAATAAGGTAGTACCCGAACGGGGCCTTCCGATAATAAAAAACATTGGTATGTTACTGGTATCTTCCATCTATTTACAGAAACTTCCTTTTTAAAGCAACAAGAAAATCGAAATCGGTTTTTTTATAGCTAAGCATCTCCAACACCGGCATTTTCACAACCTTAGCATACACAAATAAAAATATAACAGACCCCAATGTGTAACTGACATTAGTAGCCATTACTGCCCCCATAGCTCCATAAAGAGGGATCCACCAGTAATTCAATACAATATTAATAATTAAAGCCGGAAGAAACACATAAATGGCAATCTGTGGCAATCCAATGCCGGATAGGCGGCTGCTCAAAATTCTATATTGACTGACGAATAAAATACCGGGTAGAATAAATTGAAGAACTCTAATGCTCGGTTGAAAATCATTGCCCCAGATAGCAGGGATGACAACAGGCGTGATCACAAACAATATTCCGGCAGCTATTACTCCAGCTATTAACGACACCCTGAAAAGTTTTGCCGTACTGATATTAATAGCTTGCTGATCGGTTGCATTGGCAGTACGGCTCATCAGCACAATGCCGATAGCGAGTGGCAACTGCCACAACTTCTCAGCAATAGAAGCCCCGAGTGAATAATACCCAACTTCTTTCAGTGAAACAAGTTCTTTGAGAATAAGAATATCTATGCGGTAATTCAATTGTATAATCAGAAAAGCCAGGGCAAAAACAATTCCTTTCTTTAAAATATTTTTAATGATTTGAAAATCAGGCTTGAAAACAACAATATGCTCTTTACGAATGACAAAAACAGCCCAAACGGTAATGATACAATATGCAATTAACATGGAGAGCAAAGCGCCATTGATTTCAAAGGCTAAAATCCAGACCAGGACAATAACACTTATTAAGTTTATAAAAATAGTTAGCCAGTTAAGCATCATAGCCTTTTTTATCTGCTCCAGGCCAAGAAAGATACCACCGATCTGAATAGCAGCAAGGCGTGGTGGAATGATAAGTAATACCAACAAAATCATCAGAATCGAAAAATTCTCATCATTCATCACAAAAAAAACAACACCTGTAGTAACGACACCTAACAAGGAAGAGAAGATCAAAATCATCAATATGTTCGAAACAATCAAATCAGTCTTGTATTTCTTGTTGCCAATAAAATAAATTGCTGAGGCCCTGATTCCAAGTTGGGTGATACTTATTACAATTAATGGAACTACAAGGATAGCAGAATATAAACCAAAACCAGAGGGGCCAAGCTGACGGGATAATATAACACTTATGATTAACCCATTAATTATGGTAAAAATATTACTACTTAATACTTTTGTAACATCCTGAAGAAAACTTTGCTTAACCATAAATTTAAGTTATCTACATCTGGCAGTCATCCCTTGTAAGGGATGATTTGAACACATTTATTCAGGTACAAAAATATACATTTTGGCAAGTATGGAAAAACATATTTACTTTGCAGTAGCCAAACAGGTTGTTGCATGCTTTTTAATTCATTAGAATACCTTATCTTTTTCCCAATTGTTGTAGGGCTTTATTATGCTTTCAGTCATAAATGGCGTTGGGCATTGCTCCTGGTGGCGAGCTACTACTTCTATATGTGCTGGAAGCCCGAATATATTGTATTGATAATGGCTTCTACCCTGGTTGATTATTATGCCGGGTTAAGGATGGGGAAGATAAAAGTTAAATCCAAGCGGAAAAAATACCTGATTCTCAGCATAGTAGTCAATTTAGGGATTCTGGCTGGGTTTAAGTATTTTAATTTCTTTGGAGAAAGCGTCAACTTATTATTCAACCAGGTTAATGTATTTTACCAGGTGCCCACGTTTCAGGTTCTGTTGCCGGTAGGTATTTCGTTTTATACCTTTCAAACGATGAGTTACTCGATAGATATTTACCGGGGCATAACAAAACCGGAACATCACCTGGGAAAATTTGCGCTGTTTGTCTCATTTTTCCCGCAGCTGGTAGCCGGGCCTATTGAACGATCAAATCATTTACTTCCTCAGATTCACCGTAGAAAGACCTTTGATTCTCAAATGGTGATCAGTGGGTTGAAACTGATGCTTTGGGGTTTTTACAAGAAAGTAGTTATTGCCGACAGAATAGGCATTTATGTTAGCTCTGTTTATGAAAACCCAACTGAACACACCGGAGTACCTGTTATCCTTGCAACTGCTCTTTTTGCTTTTCAGCTTTATTGTGATTTCTCGGCCTATACAGATATTGCCCGGGGATCGGCCAGGATCATGGGGTATGATTTAATGGTTAATTTTAACAGGCCGCTAATTGCCAAATCAATCACTGATTTTTGGCAACGCTGGCATATTTCATTAACAACATGGTTCAGGGATTATCTGTTTTTTGCCCTCCCGGCGAAAAAAAATAATAAAATCCTTAATTGGATGCTCCAGCGAAATATTTTGATTACCTATCTTTTAATGGGTTTATGGCATGGTGCGAACTGGACATTTATCGTGTTTGGCATAATTCATGCTTTCTATATCATTTTCGGTTCATTGACGAAACGATACCGGGATAACTTCAACCAATTGATTGGTATTAAAAAGGCCCCGGCATTCTTTAACCTATACAGCATACTCGTTACGTTTGGCCTGCTCTGTTTTTCTTTATTCTTTTTCAGGGCAAATTCAATCAGTGATAGTTTCATGCTGATAAGCAGATCGCTTCATTTTGGAAACATTATCGAATCTTTTATTGATATTTTTAAAAACAAAGAAGTTGTTTTTGTTATACTTAACATCATCATCCTTCTTTGGGCTGAACAAATCCATGCCAGGAAGAACCTGATCGAACTGGTAGCAAACAAGCCGGTTATTATCCGGTGGCCGATATATTTAGGATTTATTTTTTTTATTTTGATATTTGGAATGATTAATCAACAGGAATTTATCTATTTCCAGTTTTAAGATTCAGATGAAAAAGAATTTTATCATAAGAATAGTTTTGTTTCTACTCACACTGATAGTGGCCAACACCGTACTTGACCAACTCTATAAAAAGTTTGTAGTCCATAACCTGTTAAACAATACCAAAGACGAACAATTTAATGCCTACACCGGCACATTGAAGTATCTTTCGTTAGGTAATTCACATAATTGTGTTAATACTTACATCCTGGGAAACAGCTTCAATTATGGTTCTCCCGGCGAAAATTATATCCAGAGCTATTACAAGCTTAAATCGATTTTGGAAAAGTCGGATAAAAAGCCCGAAAATGTTATTTTGTTTGCAGATATATCTTCATTCGGTCCTAAAACAGCTAACAGGCTTGAATACAATTCATACTGGATAAAATACATCGATTATTTCGAGCTGGCGAAAATAAAAAGGAACAGGGACATACTGTCGAAGTGGCTTGAGGGCAAATTCTTTTCCTTTGCCGGAAATTACAAAGACATTCAATTAACCTTCATTTATGCCATTAAAATTGGCAAGCTGGAACTTCATAACGGATACAGGCCTCATCGTGATTTTAAAAATTTTGCCAGGGAACAAAACAGGACAAAACAAGCCAGGGCCAAAGTAAACATATATCTTTCTAAACAAGATTATCTCGACAAGGATATCAAGTTTTACTTTGAAAGAATCCTTCAATTATGCCAGGATCATGGTATAAATGTTATTCTCATCAGGATACCTGTCACCAGGGAGTATTTTGAAGAATCTTCCAACATAGTGCCGGTTGATGAACTGTACGAACAAGTTCAGGTGATCTGTACTAGTTACCAGAATGTAACACATTTTCTCGATTATCACGACCTTTATTTCGATCATCCTGAGTATTTCTTCGACCCGGATCATTTGAATCCGCGGGGTTCTGATCTCTTCACTGAAAGATTGAAGCTGGACTTGGAGGGGATTCTGTAGTTGGTATTGGTTGCATACCTATGATACCGTTTATTTTTACAGAAAACAGATGCAGTTGGCAATACTTTCTAATTCTTTATTGTTTATTTATTATTTCTGATTAAAATTCTAAATTTTTATTCCTCATTTATACAGATTCCTGTGAGCAGTTTCTATACTTTGCAAATCAAGGGTTTAAAATAGTTTTTTTACCACTAAGGGAGCACGAAGGAGTAAATATTATTTTGATGTGCTGGCTCAATTTCAAAGGGGCAACGCCCCTGCACGTATTTAGCAAAGGGGGGGGCATTCAGAATTGAATAATACATCGTTTGTAATATAAAACCACTTCGTGGTTTAACGTGAATAGCTCCGCGTTTACGCGGGGTTAAAAGGCAAAAACCATATCAAGAACCCGACTCAGTCGGGTTCAACAAATCATAATAAATATTTTTCATCAAATTCAATCCCATGTTCATTTAACAAACTGATGTATTCATCTCTGAAACTTACCATTTTATGATGTTCTTTCTGGTTTTTTACATACTCGATTAAATTATCTTTCGCTGAGATTGCATAAGTAAAGGCTCCATATCCATCCTGCCAACCCATGAAATGAGGAAAAATATTTTCGGTTTTTATAAAACCGGATGCAGCAAGCTTTATGTCTTTTACTAAATAAGCAACTGCCACTATTGGATGTATATGTGTGA
>JAUXII010000189.1 GCA_030621075.1 Lentimicrobiaceae bacterium | reverse complement strand
CGCCTTTCAAGGCGGGGATTAAAAAGCAAATAACGCAGCCCTTTTCAAAATTCTTTCAATCAAGAGCCATAAACATAAATCAGAAAAGCAATAATTATGAAAATAAATCTTAAGCCATTATTAGTTGTATCTGGAATGCTATTTATTATTATATCATGTAATAACAGTGATAATAATGAGAAACAACAAAGCCCGCAATTACAAGCTGACACTATAAATGCAACCAATGATTTCTATGATGATGCTGAAACCTATAAATTGAAAATGCCTGATATTGAAGTGTTAGGTGAAATTATCAATCCGGAGAAAATTGATTTTTCAACATTGCCTTTACGTAGTATCATTATAAAAGAAGTAGTTATTTCTGAAGGAAAAGATACTTTTATCGGGGCATATCGCTATGACGGATATTCTCTGTATGATATATTGAATAAAGCAATTCTGAATAAGAAAAACAGAGACCGGTTTAAGCCAATTATCGATTTATATGTAGAGGTAGAGAATGATTCAGGGGAAAGTGTTTCAATTAGTTGGGGTGAAATATTCTATCCAAATCATTTGCATGAAATTATTGTAGCTACAAGCGTAATGAGGATAGTTCCATCAAAAACAAAAGAGCTGTGGGAATTGCCAACCGAGTCTAAACTAGTAATAAAAAGTGATCTTTTAACAGAACGAAATATTACCAATCCGGCAAAAATTATTGTTAAATCATACGACAAAGATTTCGTAGTGGAAAAAGGTAAAGACCCACTATTTTCACCTGAAATAATCATTTCTAAAAATGATAAAGAA
This sequence comes from Lentimicrobiaceae bacterium, assembly GCA_030621075.1. The sequence continues at coordinate 2,955 of JAUXII010000189.1, read as the reverse complement.
GTTGAAATAATTAGTTCTATCCCAGCACATTTACAAACACATACTATTCATACAATTTTTTACGGCAGAGGCAGAGGTATTCATAGTACACAGCCTTTTACCGGAGTATATTTAAAAGAATTACTACAAACACATTTCCCCATCACAAAAAAAGCCATACAGAAAGGTATCTTTGCTGTGGTTGCAGATGATGGTTACAGAGCGGTATTTACATTTAGCGAAATTTATAACAGGAATGATCAATCGGAAGTACTTTTAATCAGTGATCCGGATGTTAAAAATAACGGCATATTCAACCTTTTCCCGGGTTGTGATTTCTTTTCAGACAGAGCCGTAATAGCTATAACGGAAATTCAATATTCAGAGAATTAATCCTTGTTAAGAAAGGGACACAGCAACTAAAATATAACAAATTATGAAAAATCAGTACAAAAAAAATGCAAATTTGAGTAAATTTAAAATGCTTATCAGCGGAGCTGTATTTGCTTTGCTGTTATTTGCCGTGTCTGTGAATGCACAGCATATAATTAACGGCAATTTCGAAACAGGTGATTTTACCGGCTGGACTGTTACAGGGCCACACGATGCCGGGGTTATCCAATATCAGGGAAGCTGGAGCGCTCATATTCATATTACTTACGGTAATGCCTCTAATTCAACAAGTGCAGGTCCTCCTAACGATAAATGGGAAATGGTATCACAATCTTTTTTTGTTCCGGGTACAGCAGACTCCCTGAATTTCAATATGGCAGTATTTGGCTCAAGCTGGCACGACGGTGGGTTTGTATGGATAATGGATGCCGATTCTGCCGGTACTTATACAAGGCTTTATTATAGTGGCGGTGGTGGCGGAAATGCACAATCTTATCCCTGGGAATATCACCAGGTGAATATTGAAGCATGGGCAGGCAGACAGGTTACTATTTATTTTTCAGGACATAACAGAAACGGATATAGCGACCATCAATGCCATATCAATTTTGATAATATCAGTGTGTCTCCATTAATTCCCGACACACTTGCACCGAGCGTGACTGTGGATGTGCCTAATGGCGGTGAAGTATGGACTGTGGGAGATACAAAGGTAATTGAATGGACTGCTGAAGATGATATGGGTATTAGCTCCGATAGTGTTTTCTATTCTATTAATAACGGTTCTGACTGGATATTCATTGCAAAGCATAATGGAAATCCGCAAAGTTGCGAATGGACTATACCAAATGCTCCTTCTGCACAATGCCTTGTTAAAGTTATAGTTTATGATGGAGGAGATAATTCCGATGTTGATGTTTCGGATGCAGTATTAACAATTGCCGCCGATACATCTCCACCCACAGTTGAAGTTATTGAACCAAACGGTGGCGAAGAGTGGGGTACATTCGAATGGCATACTATTACATGGACTGCCGGCGATAATGGAGGTGTTGAAGGCGATAGTATTTTTTATTCTATTAATAATGGAGATGAATGGACATTATTAGCAAGCCATACCGGAAACCCTCAAACTTATTCGTGGCTGGTTCCAAATATTCCATCAGATGAATGTCTTATAAAAGTAAAAGTATTTGATGCCAGCAATAATTGCACCGAAGACATTTCAGACGGAACATTCACAATTACTTATGTAGAACCTCCACCAGTTACCTATGCAGTTGTAATCAAGCAATCAACCCATAATAATCCCGACTGGCAGGCAGTTGCCGATGCACTTTTGGAACGATACGGCGGTCAGCTGTTTATATGGGAAAATTCTTTGAATGAAGTTCTGGATGATGTTGCAGATTTTCATCCTACCCATATCGGATTTATTTGTGAAATTCCAACTACATCGCCAGGTTTTGTCCAGAGCAGTGTGTGGCCATTTACAAGGGCATTGGATGATGATGCATATTGCGATGCTGCCTGGGGTATCATTACCGGCTATGATGCACAGGATGCTTTGAATCTTGTTTCAGGCCCCACTGGCTTTGAAATAAAGACTTGCCTCGGAGGAACTACTTCCTGTAATGTAAATTATTATACACAGGGAATTGCTACAAATGAAAGTACTTACGGATTATATTATGTAAAACACCCTGATTCTCTTCAAACAATTGAGTATACTGACGGGCCTACTGACAGGACTGAATGGCTTGTTACAATGATTAATGATGGCATTGATATCTTTGATTATGATCCTGTTGATATTTTTTATACAAGCGGACATGGTTCTCCAAATTCCTGGCAAATGCATTATCCTACTTCAGGAAATGAAGGTTTCTTCCGTTCAAGCAATGGACAAGTGTATGGCGACCCGCATACCGGCCCTAATATTAATATAAATTCAACCAATCCGAAAATATATTTCGGACTGGGCAATTGTCAAATCGGGCAGATAAATAACAATGGCTGTATGGCTCCGTCATGGATTCATACAGGTGGGGCATACCAATATACAGGTTATGTAATTAACGAAGGATCTGCCTCATACCAGCATGGCTCAACAAAAGCATATTTTTACAGAGTAGCAAGAAACAATACGTGGGCAGAAGCATATTTACTCGGAAATATCGCTTTTAAATTTGATCTGATAAACGGAACACCGGGAGTATCAGGCCCTCCTGACTTCAACGGTTCTGCTTTGTACGGAGACCCAGGTATGGATATAAAAATGTGTAATGAAGGAGTTTTTATGCAGCCTCTTTTTACTAACGAACTTACAATTGATGAGGGAGTTGAAATAGATACCGTAACATACCGAATTACAATGAACAGGGAAGGCAACCCCGGCTATACAGGCAAATGGGGCGAACGCCATCCTGCTATTCTTTTACCATTCAGAGCCGAAAATGTTAATATTATCTATACGGATGCAATGGCTGTTGTTGTTGAAGATAATTTTGCTTTGATGTATATTTGGTATCAGAATCAACCGTCATTAGCTCAGGGCGAAACAAGAGAAGTTATATTCACCTG
>JAUXII010000153.1 GCA_030621075.1 Lentimicrobiaceae bacterium | reverse complement strand
GTCAGCAGTTGGCACATACTACCGGCTATTGCCTGCCCTCTTCCCGTTTCCCGTCTCCCGTCTCCTGTTTCCCGTCTTCCCGTTTCCTGTTTCCCGTCTCCCGTCTCCCGTCTTCCCGTCAACTGCCTGTGAAGTCAACCTCCCCATTTGTATATTCCTTGTTTATTTCTATCATAGTATGAATTTTTTAACAAGCCGGCATTAATGTTTTTTATACAAATATACGCAATCAGCTTTTATCTCCCTCTAATCGTCATATATAAATTACATAATCACTACAAATTTCAATAAAAAGCATAAATTTGTTAACTCAAAGGAATTATTTTATTGATATATTTTTTTAGTAAAACCAGAAAGAAGAATGATCGATTTATCAACATCCTACTTAGGCCTTAAGTTGAAGAACCCTATTATAGCCGCTAGCTCAGGCTTAACCAAATCAGTAGAAAATATTGTTGAACTTGAGAAGAATGGTGTGGCAGCAGTTGTTCTCAAATCTCTTTTTGAAGAACAAATCAGGCAGGAGGCGAGTAGCACATACAATACCAGTTCTCATGAGATGCCTTATGCATATGCAGAAGCCCATGATTATATCAGTAATTATTCAAAAGAACATGCTCTAACCGAGTACTTAACATTAATCAAAGAGAGTAAAAAGGCTGTTAGCATACCGGTTATTTCCAGCATAAATTGTACATCATCGCACGAATGGACTTCCTTTGCGTCAAAGATCCAACATGCCGGTGCTGATGCCATTGAATTAAATATCTTTATTCTTCCTTCCGACCCATCACGAAGCGGTGAAGAGAATCAAAATGTTTACCTCGATATTATTCAACAAGTCCGGAAGCATATTTCTATCCCATTGTCCATTAAAATTAGCTATTATTTTTCAGGGTTAGCCAGATTTGCACTTAAATTATCGTGGACCGGTATATCAGGTATGGTGCTCTTTAACCGGTTCTTTTCACCCGATATAGATATTGATAACTTTAAAGTTACTGCCACCAATGTGTTCAGTACCCCTGATGAATTACCGATTTCGTTGAGGTGGATAGCCATGCTTTCTGATAAAGTACATTGTGATCTGGCTGCATCAACGGGCATTCATGACGGTACAGCCGTAATTAAGCAATTGCTTGCCGGTGCCAGGGCCGTTCAATGCGCTTCTACCTTTTATAAGAATGGGTTTGGCCGAATTGGTGAAATGCTCGTTGATCTTGAATTGTGGATGGTTAAGCATGAATTTAATAAACTTGATGATTTTTTGGGTAAGATGAGCTTCAAAGAAGCAGAGAACCCGGCAGCCTACGAAAGAGTACAGTTTATGAAGCATTTTGCCGGGATAGAATAAAATTACTCCGACCAGTTATTATGCCCCTGCCTAAAATCTATATCGCACTTCCTGTTTTAGATGAATATGAATACATCAGGAACTTTATTCAGTGCCTGAGCGATCAAACATACACTGATTTTAAATTGTTTGTTTGTGTTAACCAGCCCAACGACTGGTGGAATGACCCCAATAAAACAGATGTCTGCCTTGGTAATCAGAAAACCCTAAAATATCTTACCGGGATTACTGTATTTGATATTGAAGTTATTGATCGTTCCTCAAAAGGAAACGGATGGATCGGTAAGCAATATGGAGTTGGCTGGGCCAGGAAAACTATTATGGATGCGATTAATAACGAGGCATTCAAAAATGATATTATCGTTAGTTTAGATGCCGATACTACATTCAAACCGGGCTACCTGAGCAGTATTGCTGAGGCATTTATGCATAATACTGATCCAACAGCATTGGCGGTACCTTATTATCATAAATTAACGAATGATGACCATGCTAACAGGGCCATACTCAGGTATGAAATCTATATGCGCTATTATGCGGCTAATATGTTGCGTATTGGAAATCCATACGCTTTTACAGCAATCGGATCAGCGATGGCTATTCCTGTGAGAGCTTATAGAGCTGTTGGAGGTATAACACCCCATTATAGCGGTGAAGATTTTTATTTTTTGCAGAAATTGAAAAAATATGGCAGGATTTTAAACTGGAACAATGAATGGGTTTATCCGGCAGCACGTTTTTCCGATAGGGTGTTTTTTGGAACAGGACCGGCTATGATAAAAGGTAAGAATGGTGACTGGTCAAGCTATCCAATCTATGACTATCACTTTTTTGATAAGGTTAAACAAACGTATGATCTTTTTCAGGAACTTTATTTGACTGACATTGAGCTTCCTATGGGGCCATTTTTATACAAAACTTTCCGTTCGAAAGATATCTGGGATCCTCTGCGGAAAAACTATAAAACGAATGATCAATTTGTAAAAGCCTGCCAAAATAAGGTTGATGGCTTAAGGATATTACAGTTTTTGAAATCTGAACAAAAAAGCGTTAAGCAAACAAATGAAGAGAATTTATTAGCCTGGTTGTTCAAGTTTTATGATAAAAAAGAGCTAAATAAGTTGGCCATTGATTTTAATGAGGTTAATTTTGAGAAATCATCTATTGATGACTTAAATAAGCTTCGGGATTTTTTAATGAAGATTGAAAACGAGTACAGAAAAGAAAAAACCTGAAATTTAATTGTTAAGTAGTGATTACAATCCTTGGACCAACAGCAACCGGTAAGACAGCTTTTGCTGCCCTTATAGCCCATCGTCTGGGCGGTGAGATCATCAGTGCTGACTCCCGCCAGGTATATAAAGGGATGAATATTGGTACAGGGAAAGATTATGATGATTATATTATTAAGGGAGAAAAAATACCTTGCCATCTTATCGATATTGTTAATCCCGGATATGAATATAATATTTTTGAGTATCAGGCCGGTTTTTTGAAAGCATATAATGATATTGTTTCGAGGGATAAGCTCCCTGTTCTTTGTGGTGGGACCGGGTTGTATATCGAGTCGGTGCTTAAAGGATATAAAATGGTAAAGGTTCCTGTGGATAAAGAAAAAAGAAAAATTCTGGAAACAAAACACGACACAGAACTCACTGAATACCTGGCTTCTTTCCGTTCTTTACATAATATTACCGATACTTCAGACAGGGAAAGGCTTATCAGGGCTATCGAAATAGAGGAGTATTACTATAACCACCCTGAGTTGATAACATCCTTTCCAACGATTAAAACTGATATTTTTGGTATCCGTTTTGAACGTCAAATCATTCGTAGAAGAATAACAACAAGGTTAAAACAAAGATTGAAAGAGGGCATGATAGATGAAGTTAGTTCGCTTATAGAAAATGGCGTTTCGCCCGGGAAGTTAAAATTTTACGGGCTGGAGTATAAGTTTATTACACAACACCTCCTTGGTGAAATTGGGTATGATGAAATGTTTGAAAAACTGAACACCGCCATACATCAGTTCGCAAAAAGGCAGATGACCTGGTTCAGGAAGATGGAACGCTCAGGGTTTAAGATTCATTGGATAGATGGAAAATTGACCGATGAAGATAAGTTGGAGGTTGTATTGAAATATATGAAAATCAATAGGAATTAATAGTAATTTTGCAAAAAACTTGCAGCTAATAGCTTAAAAAAAATGGATCAACAAAAACTAATAAACCTCATTTTGGATGGAAACGAGGAGTTCTTCAGGAATCATGATGAAGAATATTTTAAAGATCACGAAACTTGTCAGTCTCCTTTCATTACACTTGTAACCTGCTCCGATTCAAGGGTTCAGACTGCTGAAATTCTGCCTGATCCTGTTAATCGTATTTTTTCGGTTGAGAATATCGGTAATCAGATAAAAACTGCGGAGGGCTCGGTTGATTTTGGAGTCTTTATTTTAAAAACACCCGTTTTGCTTATTGTGGGACACTCTGATTGCGGGGCTGTAAAAGCTTTTATGAAAGGATATGAAACGGTAAATAGCAACATTAAAAATGAACTCAATACGTTGCCTTTATCTATGAAGTGTTCGGATAAGCATGATGAAGGCAAATTTGAAAGCGATCTTCATGATAACATTTTAGTCAATATTGACTTCCAGGTGGATTATGCAATTTCAAAATACAAGGAGTTGATTAATAAGGGGGAGTTGGTTGTTATTGGTGCATTTTTTGATTTTAGAAATGAGTTTAAAAAAGGGTATGGACGGTTGGTAATTACCAATATTAATGGAGTATCACAGC
>JAUXII010000204.1 GCA_030621075.1 Lentimicrobiaceae bacterium | reverse complement strand
CGACTTGGCAGGATTGATGACACTGATAATGAAATTGACGAGCTTAGCCGTGAGCTTGAAAAGTTAAAAGAGGATTATGCCAAAATGATCTGTTCGGCTTATAAGAACAGGAACGCCTATGATCGTTTGATGTTTGTTTTTTCTTCGGAGGATTTTAACCAGGCCTACCAGCGATCAAAATATTTCCAGCAATACAACATTCACCGGAAAGCCAAATCAGAAATGATTATCAGTACCAGGGAAGAGTTGAAAGTGAAAAATTCAGACCTGGTAAATCAAAAAACGAAAAAAAACGCATTACTTACACAAGTTATTTCAGAAAAACAAAATTTAGATAACGCTAAAAGACAAAAAAATGTTACGGTTGAGAAACTTGGGGAAAAGGAACGGGATTTAAAAAGAGCCATTAAAGAAAAAAAACGTGCAGCCAGCCGTTTTCAGCATGAGATTGAAGCCATTATTGCCGAGGAGATCAGAAAAGCAGCAGAAGCGGCAAATAAAGCCGGCATAACAAGCACGGGGAAAAGTTTTTCGCTTACACCCGAGGAGCTTGTGTTGTCGAATTCATTTGCTGCCAATAAAGGGAAATTACCCTGGCCAACCGAACGGGGAATTGTTTCGGGCAGTTATGGAGAACACGCCCACCCTTTACTGAAAGGTATTAAGGTCAAAAACAACGGTATCAATATTATAACAAACTCCGGATCTGCCTCGCGCGCTGTTTTTGATGGCGAGGTAACCAGGGTAATATCTGTTCCTGGATACAACAACGTTGTGATTATTCGCCATGGTGAGTACTTAACTGTTTATTCGAATCTCGACAAGGTAGTGGTAAAAAGGGGCGATAAAGTAAAAACCAAACAAACCATAGGGATTATTCATACTGATAAAGAGACTGCAAAAACAGAGCTACATTTTGAATTATGGAAAGGAAAAGAATTGACGAATCCCGTTTTTTGGATAGCAAAAGTTAAGTAGGAAAGGAGAATATGATGAATAGATTCTCTTTGAAGAAAAACACCGATTGATATATATTTGTATATTTGTAAACGAAACAAATTTAAACGCCATGATAATGACTTTAGCAATTCTTATAGGCATGTTTGGCTACTGGGAAATTTTGGTAATTGTTCTCATCGTTCTTCTTCTTTTTGGTGGAAGAAAAATACCTGAAATGATGAAAGGAATGGGAAAGGGAATCAGGAGTTTCAAAAAGGGAATGAGTGACGAAGATGACGAAGAGACAGATGATAAAGAGCTGCCGAAAAAAAAATAACAGGAATAAATCAGATGCCGGGGGCATCGCATGTTTGTAGAATTTAATCAAAAACCTCCACAACAAAATCATCGATGTAAATATTCTCTTTTCCTTTATACCAGACATAAACCTTCATATTATCATCTTTTGACCGTACCTCGGGTGTAAGGTAATCCATTGTAATTTTATTCCATGAGCCATATGAAAGGGTTGCCCTGTCGAGCTTGACAGCGCGGTATTTATACGTTTTGTTTTTGTGATGAAATGTAACAACCAGCGAGGGTAGCTCCCCCTGGTGTCCGTGTGGAATATATACATATACCGTTGCCCGAATCCATGCATGGTCGTTTTGGGTGAGCTCGTTGAATTTAATATCCAGTCCGGGAGAAAATGGTACGGCACTGTTCAATCTTAATGACCCTTTTCCCGAGCGACTTATTAAATTGGTGGTACCACCCTCTTCAAATGAATAATAACAAATACGGGAATGTTTGTAATCTTTTTCGTTTTTTATAAATTCAATTGCACCGGTAGACCTTTCAACGAGAAGTAATTTTTTATCATCTTCTGTTACTGAGGTTTTGCCGAATATGGCGAAATAATATTGCCGGGTCATTCTCTCTTTGCTCAAAATACCGTGCTCAAACTGCCAGGTTTGAAATAAATTCAGCAAAACAAAAAACAAGCCAACTCCTCCAACCAGGAAAACAATTACATTCCTTTTTTTTGTTAGATGGTTAATGAAATACCCCATTGGTATGGCAAGTAAGGGATAAGCCGGCACCAACGCCCGTGAACTGAAACTCCCTCCGGCATACCACCAGCAACTCCAGCTGGAAATAGCCCATAAGCTGACTAAAAAGAAAATAAAAATGGTGTAGAAGATATGTTTGTTGGTTTTGTATAAATAATAAAACCCGATCATTGAAAAGATCATAACCGGAGTATAGATAAACCATCCTTTCCTAAAGCTGAATAAAAAATTAAGGGTATATGGAGCTAAAAAGTTAAATCCTTCACCGGGATTTGTGTATGAATAAAACAAATACTGGCCCGTTATCAATTTCCAGTAGATTAATTGAGGAATGCCAACAATGAAGATAAGAAGAATAACTAAAACTACATGAACAAGATGTCTGTTCATAAGTGAGAGTTTCTTTTTTAGTGACTTTTTATCCTTGATATTCCACAAAACAGGGATTAGTATGCAGATTACCTCTAAAGGCCGGATTAAGATGATCAGGCCACATACAATCCCGATAATTGCCGCATATTTTATTTGGGGTTGTTTGTGCCACCTGATGGTATACCAAATCAAGATGGCATAAAGAGTAAACAGGAAATTATGCGATAACAGCGTGCCGTCAAAAGCAATTAGCTGAAAATAATTTGTCCCCAAAACAATTAGTATGATTAATAATGCAGTAATCGTTTCGTGGAAAAAATGTAGCAGGACTTTTCTCAGATACAGCAGGCCTATTACGGCATACATTAGCCCTCCAAGAGCAATGATGTATTGATAGGGAAGTGACAAACCATCAGCAGGATATCCAAGCGGGGTGGCCAGCAGATGGCCAATGAAAAAGAAAGGAGCATATAAAATAGCAGTCCCCATGGTGTATTTGATCACCCAGTTTCCATTTGGCAAATTAACGGCCTGATAAAGTGTTGCCGTTGATTCATATTTATCGATCAGCTCTGTCAACCATCCCTGGTTTATTAATGCCAGATCATGATAAATAAACTTTGAAGGAAGATATAAGTAATACCCGAACACATCCCACGATAAAATATTTTCAGGGAGAATAACAAACCTGAAGCCTATAATCAGAATGCTGAGGGCGATAACCGTGTATATTGACAGATTGGCTGTTTTAATGATTTTTTATGTTTTTGTGCAGTTGTATTTTATTTTCACGCAATTCATACGCTAGCAAAGATATAAAATGGGAATGAATAATAGGGTGTGTCAAAAATTATATTCTCACAGATTTCACTGATGCACACAGATTTTTCGTTATTCTAATTATCACTAAATTAGGATCTTAAGCCATTTGTGAAAAACTTGTCCGCCCTCTGGCGGATCTGTGAGAATATAATTTTTGACACACCCTATTTTCATTCCCATTTTATATCTTTGCTTGCGTGTGAATTGGGTGAAAATAAAATACAACTGCACAAAAACATAAAAAATCATTAAAACAGCCAATCTGTCAATATACACGGTTATCGCCC
>JAUXII010000138.1 GCA_030621075.1 Lentimicrobiaceae bacterium | reverse complement strand
AACAGATCCATTCCTCCTTTATTCTCATATTGTTCAAACTGAACGTCTGCACTGTTTCGATTAAGGTAATACTGAATATACCAGGGATGGTTAACATTTATTGCTTTGGTGATATTTTCTGATCCGTATGCTTCATCCCACGCTGAAATCTGAAAAGCAACATCCTTAAACTCCCCAAAATGTTGTTTTCTGTAGTAATTATCATCCAAAAGAAACGAATATAACCCAATCATTGCCAGCATAATGAAAGCAATTAGTTTGTTTTTATCAAACGGTTCTTTCATAAAAGAAAATAAGAAAAAAATCAAGAAGGGGAAACTAAAAATCAATACTGAATGTTGCAATACCGGATTCACTTCTCTTGAATAAAAATAACCAACAAAAAATGGAAATAAAAACCAAATGATACTGATTAGTTGGAATCTGTTTAACCGAAACTTACGAACAGGGAGAATTATTGAGAAAACAAATATTGTCGATACAAAAAGAAGGAGTAAATACGATTCATTAAAAACATAAAAAATATGCTCAGCCAGCCAATACAACCCTGGCTTCCCGAGCCACTCTCCAACACCGCCTATCTGAAGGTGATTAATCGTTATTGGAACATGCGGAATAAACAGGATAATGCTTGCCAATCCGCATAGAAGGTAATGCTTAACATTTAACTTATTCAAAAAGAAAAGGCCGGTAGCACCAACCAGGCCGGCAAAAAGAAAACTAAAATAATGATTATACATGCATGCAGTAGTGCTCAATGTATAACCTAATAACAAAATTATTTTTCGATGTTTATGCGCTTTTTCCAAGTCAAAAAGAAGGCGGGTCCAGAAAAAAACCATCAACATCGAAAAAAACAAGCCGGAAGCATAAGGCCTTGCAATTTGACTATACAGGATTGGTAATTCAAGAAAGGCAATTGTTAAGGCAACAAACAACCCTGTTACCTTGTTAAACCAACGGGATGACACAATATAGGCGACCCAAACGGTCAAAATACCGGCAAAAACAAAAGGTAAGCGAACAACCGCTTCTGAATTTCCAAATAACCTGGTCCAATAATAAAGAAATACCTGCACGCCTCCCGGATGCCCGTCAACATAAAAACCTTTATTGACCAGTTCAGAAAAGCTGTTGAAGCGAACCCTGAGAAGCGCGCTTAACTCATCGTTTGAGTATGAAAAGCCAGCATAATCCCAAAACCGTAATACCCCGGCAAGAATAATGATCAGGGCTAGTAAAAAAGAATACTTATGTTTTAAAACAAAGGATTCCATATTTTCTATTTTTTATCCGCCCTTAACCGTTGATTTACAGCCTCGAATAAAAAAACTCCTGTAGCCACCGAAACATTCAACGAAGCCGTACGACCGGTTAATGGGATCATAACATGGTGATCGGCCATCTTCAAAAGTTCAGAAGAAATGCCATCTTCTTCCGACCCCATGATAAATGCTGTTGGTACCGTATAATCCAGGCTATCATATGTGACGTCGGCCTTCTCAGTGCAGGCAACAATCTGAATACCACTTTCTTTTGCAAAATTAATGGTTTTTTTGAGGTTCTCTGAACGGTGAACCGGAATCAGATGAAGCGCACCGGCTGATGTCTTAATTGCATCGGCATTAATCGTTGCTGATCCTTTTACAGGTATTAAAATGGCATGAACTCCGGCACACTCTGCAGTACGCGCTATGGCACCAAAATTTCGAACATCTGTTATCCTATCAAGAACAAGCAACAGAGGCACTTTCCCATCATCATATAGGGAAGGGACAAGTTCATCAATAGGCTCATAAGAAATAACCGAAAGAATCCCCAATGCACCCTGATGGTTTTTACGTGTAAGCCGGTTCATCTTTTCCAAAGGAACATATTGAACGGGAGTATTGGCTTTATGAGCAAGAGATTGCAGCTCACCTGCCAGGTTTCCCTTTAATCCCTTTTGTAAAAATAATTTTTCCACTTCCTTCCCCGCTAAAAATGCTTCAATTAGCGGCCGGAGGCCATAAATCATGTTTTTTTCGCTTATGCTTTTTGTCATTGCAAATACAATATTTAAATATTAATAATTCTTATCTACGCCAGTTATTCACTGCCATATACCAAGACTCTTTATACGTTGGAGATTTTGTTAACAGGTAGTCATTGCTTGTGAATGGATTTTCAACTTTTAAAAAATCGAAAGTGATTGACATAATATTACCTTCTTCTCCATAGATCCATCGTTCGAGGCTATCATTTTTATAAACAACATTAGGTTTACCATAGATAATGTAAATAATTCCTCTGTCGGTTTTCCAACCGTAAAGGTATGAAGTGAAATACCTGTTAGCATCCTGAACCCGGAGGTAATACCGTTGTATCATTTTTCTGGCCCTTTCAACATGACCGGCATTATTTAACCAAAACTCCTCAACTGCAATTTTTGGATTTTCGTTTGACATCAAATCGTCAAATTCTTTTCTTGATGTAAGGTACTGGAGCGGTTCTAACATTTGGCCAGAAGTTATTACCTCAGGAAATCCTTTCAGAAATTTAAATATTGTAACACCTTCCCTAACCGAGGTATCGATCTGAAAATGATAAAATCCTTTTTCTTTTAAATGCAAAACAGGTGTTTGACCATTTACAAGTTTCACATCAAACATACTGTCAGCTTTATAATCAAATGACATTCTCTTATCTATAATGAAGGGAGGAACGGCGATAGGGAAATCCCTGTTATAATAACGTACAGATAAATTTGTCGACAACGAGTCTTTATACCTAAGCCGAAAGTCATTACTAACAGATGGAAACTCATCAAAAATCACCTCACCAAATTCATTCAGGATTAAAAAATTCTGGCGCGAATAGCCTGATTGTTTTGATAATTCCAGGTAAGTTGTATAGGTATTATCAGCATTCAGGTCAGTAAGTGCAAGGTTTAAAACAAATTCTCCAGAATAAGCCGTTTTGACGTCAAAGCTTGAGGAAAAAGGCATGCTGGCGCCAAAAAAAAGTGCGTCATTGTAAACAATTGAACCACTATCGATAAGGGTATGCGACGTAAAACCCTGATAAAGCTGGTAGCTAATCTTAAATCTTGCCTGATAATCAGCATTGGGTTCAGGCTCTTCATACAAAAGGCCCGACAGTTCAAGCTTGAAATAAACCCGTGAAACAGCCTCTGATGTATGAAATGGAACAAACCTAACATCAGCGAAATTGGATTCACCCTGATAAAGATAACTCAGGTTACTAACACCTAACTTATTGACACTCACACATGCGGATATCATCATAATGCTAAGAACAAAAACAGTTAGCTTTCTCATTCTTCTACAGCATTTATTTCATTTCCATCGGGCTTATATTTATCAGGTAAAATTTTGGATGTTTTAGCTCCTAACTCCCTCAATTTTTCGGCACGGCTTATCAAATCTCCTTTACCGGATGTAATTTTTTTATGAACCTCACCATACGTTTTGGAAACAGTATTTATTTGATTGCCCAGCTTCTCAATATCATTCACAAATGATATAAATTTATCATAAAGATTTCCTCCTTGCCTGGCAATTTCCAATGCATTCTGGGTTTGTTTTTCCTGTCTCCAAATCGACTCGACTGTTTTCAACGTAGCAAGAAGAGTAGATGGGCTGACAATAACAATTTTTCGTTCCCATGCGAAATTAAACAAGTCAATGTCAGCAGAAACAGCTGCACCAAAAGCCGATTCAATAGGCATAAACAGTAATACAAAATCAGGTGTGTCAAATTCCTCTGTAAGCTGATAATTCTTTTCGCTCAGCAATTTAATATGCGTTTTAATTGAAACTACATGCTTTTTCAAATACAGGTCCTTCTCTTCCTGGGTTTCAGCATTAATAAACGCTTCATAATCTTTAAGCGATACTTTTGAATCAATTATCAGATGTTTCTTTTCCGGCAGGTGTATCACCACATCAGGACGAAGCAAGTCGCCATCTTCACTTCTAACCGACATTTCTCTCACGTACTCCACTCCTTTTGTTAATCCTGAGCGTTCAAGAACCCTTTCCAACACAATCTCGCCCCAGTTTCCCTGCTTCTTAACATCTGATTTAAGTGCATTTGTAAGATTTGTAGCATCTTCACTGATCTTAATATTTAATTCCTGTAGATTTTTTAATTCGGTTTTCAGGCTTGTTCGGTCGGCCAGGCTTTTCTCATAAGTCTCAGTGACTTGTTTTTCAAAGGAGCTTATTTTTTCTTTTAATGGGTCTAATATCAGGGTTAAATTGTTTCTGTTTTGTTCAGTGAATTTTCTTGATTTGTCATCAAGGATTTTGTTTGCCAGGTTTTCAAATTCATCCTTAAGTCTTTTATTGATATTCTCCAGTTCCGTTTTATTGTCCCTGATTTTCTCCTGAAAATTTTTAATTTCCACCTCTTTTCCAGCCAGCTCATTGGATAAATCCCGGGCAGTTTGCCGTTCT
>JAUXII010000186.1 GCA_030621075.1 Lentimicrobiaceae bacterium | reverse complement strand
TTTAAAAATATCATAGAAATGGAATGTTTAAAATAAATTTCGTGTTCCCCAAATGTCAAAATCCTATAACTACGAGCTTCTGCATAAATATTGTTTCTTCGCTTTCGAAGCGGACAAGATATATCCCATTATTAAAACTTGATGCAGACAGCTTGATAACTTCCTGGTTTTTCATTATATCTGCTCTATATACCACTTTTCCACTTATGGTACAGATGGAAATCTGCCCGCTTTTGTTTCCGGTAACGATGTAAAATTCATCTGCAGCGGGGTTAGGATACAGCCTTAATTGGTTTGACAGGTATCTTTTGTCTTCAATAGTATTCGGAAAATCATATGGAGATAAAAAAGCACCCAGGATCACTTTTCTTGACTGTCCTTCGTAATTCCAGGCCACAGCCAGGTTATCATGGTCGGAAGCTTCCTTTTGCAGAGCCATGATGAAATATTTGCTTTCGGACTCCAGGAATATCACGTTGGAGTGTTGCTCGGGGTATTTTTCCCATTCACAGGGAGAAGACCATCCCGGCACCTCGGCTACCAATTGTTTGTTAGCATGTGTGGAATCGCTGCTCAGCCAGAGTTCGCAATAATCATCCCCACTGATCCAGAAACTAAAGTAGCCGGAAACAGGCGGATGTAGATACCCAATTACCCGAGCTCCGAATTCCTCACCAATATCATTCGGCGCTTCGAAACGGTCGAGTGTATTGGTTTCATCCGGGTTATCAGGATAATCGGGTAGCGATGTCAGGGCGGAAACATACACACTCCCACCAATGTCCCACCATATTTGATAAGTAATCTCTCCTGTCCCGAATTGCCCAACCTGAATGGAGACTTCGTCCGAAACTATTTCGATCTCGCCGTCTGCCTGAGCCACCGCTTTTAGCTTATAGAGTCCGGCCGGTACTTCCTGCCAGTTAAACTCCCAGGGTTCAGCAAATGCTTCCCCGATCAATTCCGAATCGTTTTTATAAAATGAAACCTTGCTGACCTGCAAGTCACCTTCAGTCTGTGCCTGTATGAGGATATCTTGGTTTGCCTCAAATTCCTCCCCATTTTGAGGAGATGTCAGGGTGATAAATAAATCGGGCTGCAAAGGAATTTTAAATATAGAGTCATTTTTCCAGTCTGAATAAAATATGCCATAGTTGGTTACCAGCCCGGCCCGGTAAGAACGATTGGATGCGCTCATATTTCCTCCGAGCGTAAGACAGCTTACCAGCAGCGAGTCATCATTTGTTGGAACAACTTCAAAACCGGTTATAAGGCAGGTTCCGTTTAAGTACCAGAATCCATCACCAGTATCGGCATATAGTTGTCCGGAAGCTATGTAATTTTCGTCAGGAGCAATGAGTAAGGTGATTTCATCCGAAGAATAAGTAGTGGTGCTCTGTATAATTTCAGCCAGCGGGATAACGGAACCTTCTCGCTGTTTCAGCATAGGTTGATACCCATCATTTTCCAGTGATTCATTTATCAGGAAAATGTTTCTCCACCTTCCGTCAGGTATGGCAGGTCCCTCAGCCCAGGAAGGAATGATAAGCATATTTTCACCCCATAAAAATGCTTCCTGCTCTTCGCGCAGTGAAAGGTCCGTAGGATCGGCAAAGAAGACCGGTCGCATGACAGGTAAACCACTTTGCGAAGCTTCATAAAACAAGGTATATAGATATGGCAGCAAGCGGTAACGACGTTGCAGGGCGGTACGGCTCACATCTTCGATGGCCTGTCCGTATGCCCAGGGTTCCTGAGAATAGGTGTCCTTAGATGTATGGTTGCGCGAAAACGGATAAAAGGCACCAATTGCCATCCATTGTCCAAGCAATTCAGCTCCCGGTGACCCAATAAAACCGCCAATATCCGGCCCGCTGAACGGTTGTCCTGACAACCCCAGGGTCAGTGACATGGGTACTGACATTTTCATGTGTTCCCAGGTTGAACAGTTGTCGCCCGTCCATGTAGCTGCATAACGATGGCCGCCCAGAAAATTAGCACGAGTCAGAACAAAAGGCCTTTTTTCGGGACTGGATTGCAGGATGCCCTCACGCGTGGCTTTCACCATCAGCATACCGTACACATTGTGATAACGAAGGTGCACGTCTTCGGGTAAATCTTCTCCGCCACGATGGATATTATCTTCGGGCATGGAATGATCAGGTCCGCTGAATACTGCCGGTTCGTTCATATCGTTCCACACACCATCGATACCATTATCCATGAAATCGGAATACAAGCCTGACCACCAGGTGCGGGTTTCGGGCATTGTAAAATCAGGAAAGGCACAACTGCCCGGCCACACATCACCGTAATAAGGATTGCCGCTTGAATTTTGAACCCAATAATCACCGGATGTTCCCTGGTCATATACAAAATAACCAGGTTCTTTTTTAACCCCGGGATCTATCATCCAAATCGAATGAAAGCCATGGTCATGCAAGTAAGTATTCACCCCTAACGGATCAGGAAAGCCCACAGGATCGAAAGTAAAAATCCTGAAACCATCCATATAGTCGATATCCATCCATATTACATCGCAGGGGATTTCCTTTTCGCGGAAGGTGTCGGCAATTTCAATCACCTGCGAAGCCGGGTAATAAGAATACCTGCATTGGTGGTATCCCAACGCCCAAAGTGGAGGTAGCTCAATTTTACCCGTTAGTTCAGACAGGGTCATAATCACTTCCTGTGGGGAGTCTCTTTCGATAATGATAATACGAAAGGGTGGGCCTTCGGAAATAATCTTGACGGGATTATTTAGTATGAATCGCTGTTTCCATGAATGATCCACCAGAATGCCGTAAGCCGATCCATCGCTTCTTACCGACAAAATCCATGGATGTGACTGGTAAAGCCGCTTGCCATCATCGGTTACATAGCCATAATTATCGGTGTTCCATAAGGTTACTTCTGTATTGTTCCTTTTTAAATCACCTACTACCTCACCGGTTCCATAAAGGTCAGTTCCTTCTTCAATTTCGATGGAAGCACAGTTATTTCCACCTTCGATGAAAAATTCAGGAAAGACGGTCCATCCGGCTGGAATCTCACCTATGGAGTCGGGTTCTGTCAGTAGAGCCATCGAGGGCAGGGTTTCGGAATGAACAAAACCCTCAGGATAAAATGCTACGATGTTATCGCCGATGAGAACAGAAGTTGGCTGGGCTGATGCAAATTGGATAAAGGTAAATAAAACGAAAAACAATCCGGATAATGGCTTCATGATCTATATAATGAATTATGTACGAATTTTAAAAAGAAAAAAATCATAAGTATTGCTCACGGCAGTCTGTCTAATAACCCTGAATGCTATCATTTATTCTTAATGTAAAATTTTCAAAAACTCAGAAATGGAAACAATTTTTGTCTTTGAGCTACTGAAATAAATTCTTCCAAAAGTTCGTTAGAATACAAAAGCCGGATTTCCCCCTTGTTAATCAGGGAATCCAGCTTTTTGAAATCTTTTGTAATTAGAAAACTTATCCAGATATTTGTGTCGAGGATAATTTTTATTTTTCTAATTTTCATATCTTTCTTTTCTTGCCGATTCAACTTCTTCTGCTATCTCATTCAAATCTGGAGCAGTGTCGGATTGTTTTCTGAGCTTTTCCAATAATTGGGTAAAATCAGATTTCTTTTGTGATTTCACTAAATTGATTAAATTCAGTTCGACAAGTCCTTTTAAGAAATATTTTGCCTTATGATTTAAAATTTCAATTTTTATTGTTTCCATTTTTTTCTTTTTTCCAAAGTTATGAAATTATTTCTAAACAATATTTTAAGTTT
>JAUXII010000129.1 GCA_030621075.1 Lentimicrobiaceae bacterium | reverse complement strand
TCTTTCACAAATTCACATGCCTGCATCAGCCCCATTCCGCGGACATCTCCAATTGAAGTATATTTCTGTTGTAACTCTTCCAATCCATTCCTGAGGTATTCTCCCATTTCAAAAGCATTATCAGCCAGCTTTTCCTCTTCAATAACATCGATTGTGGCCAGTGAGGCAGCCATTGAAACCGGATTGCCTCCAAATGTACAGATTGTTAAGCCGGTAAAGCTATCGGCTATTTCGGGAATGGCAATTGTGGCCCCCAGGGGAGCTCCATTGGCTATCCCCTTGGCAGCTGTAAGAATATCCGGTTCAACGCCCCAATGCTCAATCCCAAACATCTTTATTCCGGTCCGGCCAAACCCGGTTTGTACTTCATCGCAAATAAAAACACCGCCATGATTTCTGATGATAGGAACGGCAACTTTAAAATACTCTTCAGGTGGTGTGATAAAACCTCCTACACCCTGGATTGGTTCGGCAATAAACCCGGCAATTTCACCTGTTGTAGTGGTCATGATCAATTCTTCAAGATCCGTTGCACACTTGATATCACAACCGGGATATTCCCGTCCAAACGGGCATCTGTAACAATAAGGACTTACAGCATGCTTGATTCCAGGAAGAAGCGCTCCGCCATGCCGCCAGGGAGCATGGCCCGTGAGGCTCATGGCCAGCAAAGAACGCCCGCTGTAGCTATGCCGTAGTGCAATAATCTCCTGATTACCTGTGTAATGCATTGCTAAAAATATGGCTGTTTCATCGGCCTCCGTACCGCTGGTTGTAAAAAAACTTTTCTTCAACCTGCCAGGGGTTATAGCGGCAAGTTTTTCGGCTAACCGTACAATATTTTCCGTTGGATAAATAGTTGAAACATGTTGCAAATCGTTGATTTGTTCGGAAATTTTTTGAGTAACTTTTGGGTTGCAGTGTCCCACGCTTATGGTTAATATCCCACCGAAAAAATCAAGGTATTCTTTCCCTTCAGGATCATAAACATAAATACCTTTTCCACGATCAATAACGAGGGGTTCTTTGTAATAATTTACTACGCTCGGAAACAAAAATTCTTTATGTTTTGCCCGAATTTCTTCAGATTTCAACTTCTGGTTTTTACCAACTGTTCTATTATTCTGATCCATGATGAATTTCTTTACAGGTTATTATTTTCGTACCAAATCACCATATGCATCAGGCCGGCGATCGCGAAAAAATTGCCAGACAGACCTGACCTCTTTGATCTCATCCAAATCCAGATCTGCCACTAAAACTTCATCGTTGTTACGACTGGCCTGGGCAATTATTTTCCCACGTGGTGAACAGAAGTAACTACTTCCATAAAACTCCCCTATATTCCAGGGAGCTTCTGTACCAACCCTGTTTATCGCTCCCACAAAATAGCCATTGGCAACCGCGTGGGCAGGTTGTTCAAGTTCCCATAAATATTCAGATAAACCGGCAACCGTTGCAGATGGGTTGAATACTATTTCAGCTCCATTCAATCCCAGGGCCCGGGCCCCTTCGGGAAAATGCCGGTCATAACAAATATAAACACCAATATCGGCGAATGCAGTTTTAAAGACAGGAAATCCCAGGTTCCCGGGTTTGAAATAAAACTTTTCCCAAAAACCTGGCTCACAATGGGGAATATGATGTTTTCGGTATTTCCCCAAGTATTTTCCACCTGCATCGATAACAGCGGCGGTATTGTAAAAAACGCCTGTCATCTCTTCTTCATAAACCGGAACAACGATAGCCATATTATATTTTTTTGCCACTTCCTGCATCAATTTAGTGGTGGGGCCTTCCGGAACTTTTTCAACCATTTCATACCATTTGGTTTTCTGCTCGGCACAAAAATAGGGGCCATAAAACAGTTCCTGCAGGCAAAGGATCTGAACGTTTTTTTGCGCGGCTTCTTCGATCATCTTCAGATGTTTTTCGATCATGGAGTGCTTAATTTGATCGATTGGATCTTCGGAGAACCCGGTAAATGAGGCCTGTATTAACCCTCCGCGTACTATTTTGCTCATAATTTGTTTTCTTTATTTGCTATATAAACGCAAAATATTGCGTCCGTTATTTTGTCGTAGAGACGCAAAATATTGCGTCCATTATTTTGTTAGAGACGCAAAATATTGCGTCTCTACAAAATATTGCGTCTCTAACTCATCCAATTTACCTGTGACTCGGGATTCCATTTTGTTGTGATCTTTTTCAACTTTGTCCAGAATTCAATGGAGCTTCTCCCTGTAAGATCGCCCACTCCGAATTTGGAATCGTTCCATCCGCCAAAAGAGAAAGGTTCTCTGGGCACGGGTACCCCGATATTAACACCTATCATTCCGGCATTGACATGACCGGCAACATAACGCGCCAGTCCACCGCTCTGCGTAAAAACAGCGGCTGCATTTCCATGGTTGGAACGATTCTCTATTTCGATAGCCTGATCAATATCTTTCACTCTGATAATGGATAATACCGGCCCGAAAATTTCTTCTCTGGCCACTCTCATTTCCGGCTTTACATGATCAATAATGGTTGGGCCGACATAAAATCCATTTTCACGGCCTTCGACTGTTGAATTTCTGCCATCAACCAGAATTTTGGCGCCTTCGTTTTGAGCTTCCGTAATATAATTTTCAATTCTCTCTTTTGCTTGTTTTGAAATAATGGCACCCAGGTTTTTCCCGGGTATTATTTTTCGTACCTCTGCGCAGAGCTGTTCAATAATATGATCCACGTCTCCCACGGCGACCATTACAGCGGCAGCCATACAGCGTTGCCCGGCACACCCGGTGAAGGAAACAGCAAGATTTGAAGCCGTCATGGAGACATTTGCATCGGGCAGGACGATCAAATGGTTCTTGGCTCCTCCCAGGGCAAGCACCCTTTTAAAGTTTGAAGTAGCTCTCTTATAAACAATTTTTGCAACGTGGGTAGATCCTACAAAAGATACAGCATCGATCCCGGGATGGTCACAAATGGCTTCAACAGCTTCCTTTGTACCATGAACAACGTTAAAAACGCCTTCAGGTAATCCGGCCTCTTTCAGAAGTCCGGCAATTCTGTTTGCACTTACAGGGACTTGCTCAGAAGGTTTTAAAATCATAGTGTTACCAAGTACTAAAACATTTGGAAGGGTCCAATGAGGTACCATGTTGGGAAAATTGAATGGAGAGATAGATGCCACCACCCCCACAGGATAATATTCTTCCCTGCATTCAACACCTTTGCTTACTTCCAGTATGTCACCTGAAATTAATTGTGGCATTGAACAGGCGAATTCGGTGAGTTCGGCGCTTTTTTCCACTTCCGACCTGGCTTCTGCGAGCGTTTTCCCATTTTCTTCAACCACTATCCGGGAAAGCTCGTTAATATTTTTCTCTAACAATCGCTTGTATCTATAGAATACCTGGGCTCTTTCTTTAATGGTTGTACCAGACCATCCAGTGAAAGCTTTCTTTGCCCGTTGCACTGCACTATCAACGTCCTCTGATGTAGAAAGTGAAACCTGAGAAATTAGGGAGCCGTCGATGGGTGAATAAACATCTAATTTACCATTGCCACCTTCCACAAACTCATCTCCTATGACATTCTTTATTAATTTATATTTCATAATACGCTGATCCGGATTAGTGTTATGTTATTAATTATCTGCCAATCCCAAAAAATTTCGGGAGGCAAAATCTGGTATAAAGATAAAGGATACATTTCTTATTTCATAATTTAATAACAGAAATATATCCGGGAATTAGGCGATTGTCAATTTTCGATTGTCGATTGAGCGATTAATCAAAAAAAAACAAGAAAATCTTTTTTGATTAATTATGTTAGATTTGTTTAATTAACACCTTATTTTTGCCATACAAAAACCATTAAATTTTTATTATTCAAACTCCATGGAAAACAAATTTGACGAAAAAGAAAGCCTTTTTACCATACAAAAAGCGATAGAAAATGCAAGAGAACAAATTCATACTGATGGGTTTTTTTTCTTACTGTGGGGATGGCTGGTAGTTGCCGCCAGCCTGATCAATTATGGATTACTTAAGTTTACCACTTTTGAATACCCAATTATTAGCTGGCCGGTACTAATGACAACAGGAACCATTACAGTGGCTATTGTTGGGCGTAAACGGATAAAAGAAAATAAGATTATTACTTATTTTGACAGCGTTTTGAAATATGTTTGGCTTGGTTTTTTTATCAGCCTGGTTATCATATTGATTATGCCTTCTTTCGGATTTTTTAGTAAAAGTGTTGGTTATCCGTTTATCATAATTCTTTTGGGTTGGGGAACTGTTATTTCCGGAGGAATTCTAAAATTCAAACCTTTAATCATCGGTGGTATTCTGGCCTGGGTTATTGCCATTGCAGATTTTTTTGTCAGTGTAGAAAACCAACTTTTAATGATGGCACTTGCCACAATTGTTGCTTACCTTATTCCGGGATACATGCTAAAATCGAAAGTCTGAGTTGTATTTGACAAACATAATCCATCGCTATTGATATCAGAGAAACGAAAAGAGAAGATTTTTTTTCAAACAAAGAAATATCAAATTCTAATTAACACTGATTGTATTACCTGTTTCCAGTATTAGTTTTGCATTAGGACTGACTTCAAGAATGCCTGAAAGATTAAGATTGCTTTCAACTGTTACAAAATTTCCCGGTTTATTCACGATGAAGTTACCCATAGTAAC
>JAUXII010000161.1 GCA_030621075.1 Lentimicrobiaceae bacterium | reverse complement strand
CGAGTTCGAGTCTCGTCGTGACCGCTGATAAAATTTCTTAAAGCCTTGTAATACATGTTGTTACAAGGCTTTTGTTTTTTTTAAAAAAAAGGATAACATTCCCCAGCGAAGGATGTCATCCCTCTTTCACAATCATTAATTTTTCCCTGATTTTCCTTTGCCCCGATAACACTTTAATAATATACATCCCCGGCTGAAGTTTTGATATATCAATGATATTGTTTACGGGTTTCTCCTGATGTACTATTTGCCCTGTTTGATTATAAATGATTACGTCTTCTATTATTGTTCCATCTTTGCTGGAAATAGTCAGCTGCCTGTTTGCTTTTTGTCGATTTTTAGAAATGCCATACGGGGACAAAGATACAGAGGGGAATATTTGTACACAAGCCTGTGTTAGCTCTGCATTTTTTACAAAATAAAAAAGCAATTCAATGATATCACGGGATGCAGGACTTCAATCATAAAATCGTGTCAAAGTCAAGAAAAGTTAGTGCCAAATTAAGAGTGGGTTATTCATATGACACCTATCTTGGCGATATCAGGGCATATAATATTGGAACGCATGAATTTTTTGTCGGGTATGAGATAAATCCGTTTGATAGAGTAGTTTACAGACCGTACTATTTCTAATCTGGGGTTTAATACCATTTAATTGAAAGCAATTTTGTTAAAATAAAAAACATATCGCCTGTTCTGGTCTGTTAAGGAATTGTTTTTTATTCGCTGATACCCATACGTTAGAAAATAATTTTTATACCAATAAACCATGTTGCTGCTCGATTCAGAGATCAATCTATCTCTCGGATAGCGCGATTCAATAGAGATATTATCAACACCTGAAACATCCTCACTTCCACTGATCACTTTGTAAGTAACTTCCCCGTTATTTGAGTATGCTATTACTGTTTCTTCCTTATCAAAAACAACATTCACTCTTTTTTCCAGCTTAAAGGTTAGTATGTCCCAAAGCTCTAATCCATTATCCCATAACAGGTTTCCATTCTTATCAAATCCGGCAATAAAAACTGATGTATAACGATAACCATCGAATACATTATAATAAGAAGGTATAGGCCGGCCGTACCAGTCATACATCATCCTTGTAATAGTATGATATTCTGGATAATAAGCCTCAGCTAAAAAAACAAAAGTATCGTTTAACGGAATAGTATTATGAACAAGAAGATTATAATCAATGGTTATCCCGTCACTATTTTTATCTTTTTTTCTTATGCGGGAAAGATCACTTACAGAGAGGCTCTTATAAAAACTGCTAAATTTTGAAAAATCATGGTATTTAATAAATTCATTCGTATCGCCAAGGAGCTTGGCAATATAAAAGCCGGTAGCTTCAAAATTAATATCGCTCTCTGTTGTAACCTCATATTTCCCTTTTTGATTGTCTTTATATGTTCCAATAATCATTGATTCATTTTCATTAACAGGAACAAAATCGGCACCATTAATTAAATAATAACTCTCATCATTGTTTATCTCAATTGTGCTTAAACTATTCCAGTCATAATCATAGCTTCTGAAGAAAATCTGTTCACCCTGTTTTTCAATGTAATCTTTGAAAATAATATTTATTCTGTCATAAACAGTATCCACATAAATATCCATCAAAAAGCTTAAGCCTTGTAAATTGAGGTCAATTTTTTGCTGACTCTTTTCTTCCATATTATAAATGTAGAAATGCGCATTCTTTTTTTGTGTGTGCGCGCCAATCAATGCCAGGTTTCCGAAAACCTCAAAATGAGTCATGGCTGCTTTATCTGCTAATTTACCGGTTTGGGCAGTTATTGTCCCTTCTTTTCCAGGTATAAGGACAATTTGAAACTCATCTCCTGAATAACTCTTTTTCTCATTGTAAAACATCAGGTATAATAGATCCTTGTTGAAATCAATATCCGATTTGTGAAATTCCAATCCTTTTAAAACTGGTAATTCCTGAATCCAAACCTGTCGCAAATTAACATCATAAAATTGAAACACCCAAAGGGTGTGGTCCCTGTCTTCAGTAGTAGCAACACTTTCATAGAATACAACAACCCCTTTATTGCCAAAAGGGATAAAGGTGTAAGGCTCTGAATCTTGTTTTGTCTCAAGTTCAACCCTTAACACCTTCCTATTACTTCTGCCCGCCTCGTTTGTCTGACTATATCCGGACAGGAAGCTAAACAGAAACAGGGAAAGGAAGAATATGCTAAATCTGTATAAAAACATAGGTTTTTATATCATTTCATCGTGCAGCGCTAATAAGCTTCCCGATTTTTATCTGATACTTACCTTTTTGGTAACTGTGGACCCACTTGACCGGTCAGAAATCTCAATAAGGTACATCCCTTTGCTCCACCCGTTAACATCAATTTTCAGGTAATTGTTTTCCAATGGATTATTGTATACTAATCTCCCATCAAGGGTGAATATCTTAATTGCTGAACTTCCGCTTAATTGTTCTACTATTAGATGATCGGAAGCCGGATTTGGATAAATGCTTACATCAGCCTCAAGCAGGGCAGGGGCAATTCCTACGTTTTCTTCTCCTGTAATCAAAATGTTATCTACCTCCCAGGTTGAAGATTCCTGTGATGTACTTGTGTAAACAAAGGCAATATAAACAGCCTCACCATCAAAACCGGAAACATCAACATTTCCCGAAGCAACCCATTCCCAGCCTCCGCCTGACAAGGCAGCAGTTAATGATTCCCATGTTGCTGTATTAGGATCACTAACTCCGTCATAGTCCGTTGATATCTTTACCTGTAGCGTTGGCCCGTCATAATTCATAGCGGTTTCAAATTGAAGGGTTTCATTGATATAATCATTGAAGTTCATAGCTGGCGAAATGAGCCAGTCTTCATTTTCAATGCTACTACCGGCAAAACCTGACATTTTCGCAAAATAATCGTCTCCATAAAATGAAGCTTCCCATACCTGTTCTCCTGTAACACTGTATTGCGTCCATGAGCCAAGCGTTTCGTCATTAAAATCTTCTGCATTAATTATTAACAGGTTTGATATAGTCGCATTTGCTTGTGGTGGTTCCTCATCCGTTTTATAATCGATAAATTCATTGGCATTGGTATAGGGGAAAATGATGAAGTAATATGTTGTTGCCGTTGCTAATCCACTAAATGCTAGCGTTTCAGTACTGTATGGAATGTTAACGATAGCATTGCCATCTGAGAGATCAGGATCATTTGGATATGGTGTGAAATCCTCTGGGAAAATAAAATTTCCATCCTCGTTAGCCATAATAAGATAGCCTGCCGGGAGTTGATCACCTATGGCGTCGGTCCACGTGAGAGTAATACTAAACCCTTCTGCCAGGGCGGCAAATTCTGTGGGGTAGTTTGTAGGCTCCGGATCAGGAACAAACGTGCCAATTGACTGGTTGTTATTAATATTACCAGGTGTTTCAGGGGCAGGATCCTGCCATGTAAATTCGCCGTATTGAGTGCCTTCACCAGCCAGTTGCAACGATAAGCCAATTTCAGAATTACTGGGTTCTGAAACGCCAATATCAGTTGATGTCATCCCTGCTGCCGGACCATCGATTGCCATTAGCGTCCCTTCCCAACTCAAAAATTGCCCGGTTATTACAGTGCCTTCATATGATAAGGCCATGCCGTCACTTTCGCCATTCTGTATGCCGTTTGAGGGATAGATGTAGTAGAAAAAAGTAAAACCATCAACAGTCTCACCTTCCGTAAACTGATCAAGGCTTTTTGTGCTATACAATTCGCCATTGTTTCCGTTGTAAAGTGTTACGGAAAAATCGCTAAGAGAATAGCTGCCTGCATCCTGGATAACAACTTCAATAAACTCATTAAAATCAGTACTGGCATTGTCGTAATGTATTTCATTGAACCATGCATTCTGCGACAATAATAAAACCTGGCTACCAAGTAGCAATGTAATAAATAGTAAAAGCTTTTTCATGTTTGTGGGGGTTTTTAAGGTTAATAATATTAATTTTAAGTTAAGGAAGACAAAGGTACAATAATTAATTACTTCGCATCTG
>JAUXII010000251.1 GCA_030621075.1 Lentimicrobiaceae bacterium | reverse complement strand
GGCGAACTGCTCAATGAACTTTCTTCAATATCAGGAACCATCGAATATACCGGCTTCCATACCGTAATTCTGGAATCAGAAATTGAATTGGTACAAGGTGATGATTTTTATATCTACCTGAGTTTAGCCGGAGGCGGACAACCATACGACAGGACATCAGATATTCCAGTCCTGTTGGGAGCTGACTATCGTACCCTTGTGGAGTCAGCAGCCAGTATTGGTGAAAGCTTTTACCGTGAAAGTGGCGTTTGGAACGATCTCTATTTTTATGATGATCCTCCATGGACCGGAACCTCAAATTTCTGCATTAAAGGGCTTACTATCCTTGATTCAAATGTTGGAATAATTGATAATAAGTCATTCAATGGCTCTTCATTGCAGTTAATGAACTACCCAAACCCATTTATAAACACCACCGAAATTCATTATAGTATTGAAAATACCGGGAAAGTTGAACTAAACCTGTTTAATCTTAGTGGAAAGCTAATGACCGTACTTGTTAATGAAAAGAAACAGGCTGGTGATTATCAAATCCGGTTTAATAAAAAGTTGCCTGCTGGTGTTTATTTGCTTCGGTTAATGACGGAAGGAGAAGTTCAGACCAGACGTATGGTTATTTTGGAATAATGCTGACTTTTTCTTTAACGCAGAGACTCAGAGATATTGAGATCACTTCAGAACCATCATTTCTCTGTGTGTCTGTGTTTATTTATTTTCTGTTTTTAATAATTCGACATCAACCATTAGTTTTGCTATGATAGCATCCCAGATATAATTTGGAGGGCAATTTAAAACCTCGTTGTCAGGGCTGTAAGACTCCCAGAAGTTATGATTCTTCGATAATTGTATCGAAACCGCCAGCATCATTTTATCTGCCAGTTCAATAGCCAGTTCATTATAACCATAGTTAACAAGCCCTTCAAAAACCATATAATCCCACAGCAACCACACCGGCCCGTTCCATTTGCAGCAATAATCTACATAAGGACTGTACCAGGGGTCATCAGCTGCGAGGGTTGGGATTCCATATTTTCTCCAGAATTTAGTTGTGTCAGTCAGGGTTTGAATGAGCAGGTCAGCACGCTCAGGTGTGATTGCATTAGCCCATAATGGAAGAAAACCGATGATTTCCTGTCTTCTTAGGTCCCTATCCAAAAAAAAGAATGAGTGATCCATCCTGTTTACATGGTAAAAGAATTTAGAGCTATCATCCCACATAATTTCATTTATTAAAGCTGAAATGTGATCAGCTTCCTGTTTCCAGAATCCCGACTCCTGATTTTTTCCTAACTCCTCCGCCATTTTTGCCAGGTGCTTCATCTCATTCACTACCATCAGGCTGAGGTCGAGGCATTCCAACTCATCTGAGATATCTTCTTTGTCAATATCAAGAAAACGTTCTGCGGAAACCTGAAACACCGCATTGTACCAGTCCCTGACATTTTCGATAATTCCATATGGCCCCCATTCAAAAAGGCCATCTTTATCAGCATCACGGTTTTTTTTCAGCCATTCTACATATTTTACACCGGATAAATATGCATCTTTTAAGAAACCTGCATCTCTGCTCACTTCGTAAATTTCCCAATTGATCCAGCTATAGAAAGGAGCGGATGTTGTAGACATTGTATCCTCATATATCTTGCTGTAGTGTGGGTAATCCTGCATGCCTCTCGGCCCGTGGCGATATGCAATCAGCCCATCGTTTCCCTGCTGTTCCATATAAACCCGTTGTGATTCCTGAGCAGATTCAGGGTCGAGATAAACATAGGCCATCATGCTCAACGACTCATGCAGCACCTGATGACCATGCCCCCATCCCCAAAGGGGTTCCCTGGAGAAAACATAGAAGTTATGGCTGGTGTTTCCTGTTGGAGGGAGCATACAGCCCCTTGCAAGGTTAAGTGCAGAGAGGTAGAGAATTTTTTCCGTCTTTTCTTTAAAATTTATTTTTGGTACAGAAGAAAAAAGATCCACATTATGATCAATATATTTTTGTAAAGAGGTATGTCTGAGTTCCCCGATGGTTGTGATCATTTCATTGATATCCTCACTGGTATCCTGAATTCCCCTGTAGTACCTGATTTGCTTTGATTCGCCCGGGAAAAGTTCAAATTGTGTATGAAGAGATACGAAATCAACATATCCCTTCCGTAGCAGGTTTAAAGAGTCGCTTCGATCATCAGCATAAAAATCTGTTTTAATGACATTGTAGAATGATGCCAGGTTTCCTGTGTAGCCACCAAATGAAAACAGGTCCATATCCGCGGAAAAGAAGTCTCGAAGATGGGTAGGGTAGGGAGCTCCGGAATAGAGGTTGCTGATTAACCTTTCTTTTGTCTCATAATGGGTTAGCATATATCCTTGATGATCATCATTGAAATTATCAATCAGCAACGAATCATTGAGTATTTCAAGGATAGGGTAAAGGTCTATTTTATGTTTTTTTGTCGACCTGTTTTTTATCAGTATATCCACAAAGGCAATAGTGGAGCTATAAACAAAAAATGTTTCAATGACTTCAATGCCGGGCCAGGGCTTATATTTGAGCATGGCCATATCGGAAAAAGATGCAATGACTGTAGGTTTTTCATAGTAGTCGGCTATTTTATCAACAACAACGGCATCAACCTCCCAGATTGTAAAAAACCGTCCCCCTTTGTCGCTCCCATAATGCAACGGCTGGCTGTTGGAATAGTAGTCTATTTTATAGCCTTTATCGCCGTATAGCCTTGACCGCTCAGGGGAGGCTGTATAGGTAGTAAAAAGTGGATCATGAGCGCAAGCATTGATTAAAAGGTAATCATTATTGATTGAATATTCCTGCGCATAGGAGGTTAAAAAGGAGGTAGAGACAAAAGCTGAAAGAAGGATGCAGAGAACTGTTGTTTTCATTGGCGGGATTATTTTATTAGTTGAATAATGTTTTGGCTAATGTAATAATAAATTGTATTTTTGAGATGTTATTCACCTTATGAAAGGATGTTTGGATGCAAAGAAAATTGATAAAGATCATATT
>JAUXII010000047.1 GCA_030621075.1 Lentimicrobiaceae bacterium | reverse complement strand
TAATAATTTCTTCTTCAAATTCGGGATCAGCCATATAAACCATGCCAAGGGCTTTTTGAATATTGCTATTCTCTAAAGCATGGTAAAAGTTTTCAGCAACATTTGAGGGTGATTCAGATTTTCCGCAGGAAATTATTGTGAACATAGCCACTAGAAGTGCGAAAAATAAAAGGGAAAGTGTTCTTTTTTTCATAATATTTTTATTAGAGTTACAAGCTACAAGCTACAAGCACATTAGCAATCAAAAATAAACAAAATTCAATTATAAACCATGTGGTAGAAGTTTTACAATAAATTACAGAGAAATACTTTCTGCCTATTTACCTTCCTACTTGTTAGAACTTACATCCTTTTCTTCCAAATCGGTTTTTCCTTCCCGGGCATAGATCAGGTCGCCTGGGTCTTTACTGAAAATGTTGAAAACAATATACATTGATGAAAAATAACTTATGAATAGTAAAAGTGCCAGTATTGCCCATGACCACCAATTGTTGATAGCAAAATATGTTTGATTTTCAAGCTTATGATTGACCAGCCAAAGTATAAAATAAACACCTTTGGCCTTTGCAAAAAGATAAGCGGTCAAAGCACCAATAAGCAATGGGATGAGGATAAAATTAAACATCATTACATTGTATATGCCTTTAATGTCCATTCCAAAAGCTTTAAGGGTTCCAATGTTCATTTTAATTTTATTCAGATGATTACGCAGAACATTGGAGATGTATATGTTAATGCTGAAAACACTGAAGATGATCAGGACTATTGAGATAATCAGGGTCAATAATCTCACAAAATTATAATTCTCCATAGCTTCCACTCTAGCCATATCTACTTCAATACCCGTTTCTTCATAGAATTTTTCAGCGAAAGCTTTAACATTCTCCAAATTGATGAAATTAATGGATATTTTATCGCGTTCAGGGCTGGTCAATCCTCCATCACAACGCAACGAAGGGCTATAAAACCGAATAAATGATTTTTCCGGCAAATTGAGTTCATTTAAGAGGTTTTTTATCTCCTCAGAGGATTTTAGTTTGCTAAAAAGTTTATCAAGTTGATTACTTTCAATTCGATTGCTGAAGTCAATCTGAATTATTTGAGTTTCTTTCCAGGTAGATTTGTAATCATAAACCTGGACCGATGTTATCCCCACAGAGTCGCCAGCAATATCATTTGATAACCAATCATTAGCTGTATTTCTCGTGAAATAGTTTCCTGCTGCCGCTTTTACTTGTTTCTGATTAATATTTTGTGCCGGAATGTTAATAAATAGTTTATTGGAGCTTCCCTCCACACGGAAGCTGCATTCATCTTCATTAAATTGAATTTTATCATGAAAAAAATGGGTTGTTAAGAATTGAATATTTTTTCCTGGTAGTCTTTTAACTTTTGCAGCAATAGGTATGGGTATTTTTTTGTCGGTAATATAGAAAAAGGGAGGATCATCATTTTGGTAGCCTAAACTTTCAAGCATCGAGTGTGTTACAATAACGGAGTAATCGAACTCGTCGAAAAAGGAATGACCGATGGCTACATTTGATTTCAGCGAAAGAATAGTTTCGATTAAAGGGTCATTGGAACAAATTGTTCGTCCTTTAAATTGCGAACTATAATTTTTATTGAGATGAGTGAAGTAATTGAAAACGTAATTAAAGGAGCAGATTACATTATAATTGTATTCAATCATTTTTGCTGACGACATCCAGGGAGCAAGTACTTCGTTAAGATTTTCTTCTCCATGCAGGTCGGCAGTTACAGATCTGACAAAAGGGTCTTTCATCTTATATGCCAAATACTTAAGGCTTCCATTGGCAAAGCCGATCGCCAATACGGTAGCAAACATTGACACGGTCAGCATGATGAAGTTCCAATAATCTTTTCCAAGTAATTCTTTTGACTCCCTGGCATAGAAAAGCTGTTTAAAATCGTTCGGGAGTTTTTCCCTATTGAATATAAGGATGATTTTATCAAGTTGTAAACAAATCCAGCTAAAAATTTTATTTATCATATCTTCAACTCACTTATCGATTAGACAATAGCCATGTTGGCTTTCTTTATTTTTTCTCTTTATAATATAATGCCAGGAGTTTTTTGAGAACCGCTTTCATTTCCTCGGTTTTTATCTGATTGGCTTGGTCAATTTCACGAAACCATTTTTTTTCTCCGTCCACCAGTTTGGAAACAAACACATTTTCTTTTTCAACAACAGAATATGTTTTTGGCACAGAAGGCATTTTTCCTCGTAATGTCGGATCGTTCTCTTTGTTTACCAGATTATTAACCGGGGTTAAAACGATAATGCGATCAGAAGTTTCCAGTGTCAATTCAATATCATGTGAAACAATGATTGAACTGAAAGCATAGGATGTTCCATTTTTATGGTGTACAAAGTCATTCAGCCCTTCCATCAAAGATCTCGACATATCGTGATCAAGATTTCCAGTTGGTTCATCACCAAACAGCAGGGTGAAGCGTGATACCAATGCCCTTCCAAAGGCCAATCGTTGCCTTTGACCTCCTGAAAGGTTGGTAACGAGCCTGAATTCATCGATGGGCAATTCTAATTTTTTATTCAAGATTGCCATGGCTTTCTGTATGGCTTCATTTTTACTCCCTGTCTCCGCAAGGTAGGTTACAGCCACATTCTCAACAGCTGTAAAACTTTGCATTAGGTTGGTGTCCTGGAAAATAAATGCAAAATAATCTTTTCTAAGGTCTTTTGGTGAATTCTTTTTGAAGGGTTTAATGTCCCATATGGTAGATTGAACAGGATTTGATTTATCAAAATAATTAATCGGAGTGTTTCCATCCCCAGGAAAAAATTCAATACTTGGTGAAATACTATCCTCGTTGTGTAACGTATTTGTCATCAGTCCCAATGTTTCCAGAATGGTACTTTTTCCTGATCCGGACGCACCAAACAGGACGCATATTTCTCTATCAGGAATAACGAAATCCTCGATAAACAAAATAACCTTTCCTTCGCGATAGGCACAAGCCATATCTTTTATTTTAAAAACAGCCATTAATATATTTGTGTTTAATGAAATTGTATTATTTACAGTTTTTGTTTGTTTTGCTAAACGTTAGCCTGGTCATTGATTAAGTGCATCATTAATAAAATCATTCCCTTTATGAGGGAAGATCCTGGTATCCAGCCAGTAATAATTTCTGGATTCTTCGGTATCACCAATCTTTAGGTTAAAAACAGGATAGGTTTCATAAATACCATCAAATTCCCTATAATTTCCTGCCATAGCTCTCAGTCTGGCAGCAGCCCTGTCTTCATCGCGCAGGCTTCGATCTGCCCAACCAAGCGCCCTGTAGAGATATGATTTATGCTCATTCAGGAAGTCAAGGTCCAGGTGGTTATTCCCTTTTATTAAGCTTGTTAGGTGTCCCTTGGTAATAACCAGGTCTGAGAGATAAGCATACATCAGTGAATCGGGAAAAATCTTATAATTATAAAGGTCTTTTGCTTTGATGTTTTTGTAAACCGGATTTGACGGGAATCCAGTAATATAGGTAGTTATTTGCCCCAGTGATGTAGTGTCAAAGTCGTGAACATCTTTCAGGTATTTCAGGTCATGGACCAATGTTTTTTCGTAAATGGTATACAAATCATTTCTTGTTTCGTTAGGTGGTTTGATTCTTCCCGGAGGAACTGCACGGTTTATGTAGCTGGTCATCTTACGTACTTCTTTTTCACTGATGAACCCAACATATTGGAATTGTGGTTTTGGCGACCATTTTGGGTGGAAGGATGTATACCCTACTTTGTACATTTGTGAAGCTGCCTGAATGATGGCCATAATCTCATCAAACGATAATCCGCCTTCAATAAAATCATTAATAATGCCGGCTGTGACATAATTGTCAGATGAAAGCGAGTCGCCCATTAGCGCATCCTGAAGGGCTTCAATTTTTGCTTCTGTATCGAAATCAATGTTGATCAACTCTTTAGTAATCCCTTTTTGAAGTGTTAACTGACCAAGGCTCCCACCATTAGGTGCTTTGTATAATCTTCCTTTCAAACTACTAAACTTGTTTATAAAAATAGTATCACCTGAAGTTTTTAAATAGATGTTTTTGGGATTATAAACTTCATCATTCAACGCTTCATACATCCTTTTTGCGTTTAATTTGGCAACAGATAAAAATAAATCGGGTATCTGGACCCGGAAATTGTCGAAAGCCGAATCGTTTTTATGATGTACCTGGAAAGCAAGGAAGTTAGCCTGAATACCAAGCAGATTATGGATAAGTGTAACTTCCGGTATGTTAGTTTCTTCGTGAATGGGATTATTTTCAGTATCTCCAATCAGTATAATATAATTTGTCCGCAATTTATCAGGGTTGAAAGTTGTAACTGCTTGATTAAGGCCAAAAAACAGGGCTTCGGGGTGATCCATGTCTTTTCTGTTTTTTTCTCTTACTAGCGTTGTATCAAGAAAGTCAATGATAATCTTCGGGTTCTGCGTAAGGTTCCCCATGTTACTTATTTCAGTGATCAGGGCTTCCGGAGCATCTCTGAAAACGAGAGCTCCGAATGAGTACGACTGCGACGAATTGGTAAGTTCTCTCATGGCAATACGTAAAGCATTCATAACTGAACTCTTGTATTGCCACATACTTTCTGTTCCATCAATTACAAAAAGAACATTAACTTTTCTCATAGCGAGGGCAATTTCCCGCACTTCATCAATAATTTCTGCAAACCGTTCAGGGGAAATGGAATCCAGGTTTGCCAGTTTTAAATCACCCATAATTCCTAATTTAGGAACATCAATTGTAGTATCGGCTGATTCGGTGAGGATAGGGTACCTGGGCTTGTTACCTGAGATTCTTTTTCTGTATATTTTTTTTTCTTTAAAGGCTGTTCTGCCTTTTATATTGTATTCTGAATAGAACCTTAATGCATCATCTTTATTTTCGAAAATTTTAATGGGACGGTTATTTCTCTCCCTAAAAGTAAAGGCCTCCTCGTCCCAGTTTTCTTCAAAAGCTAAACGGTGGTTCCAGGGGGTTATTTTTTCTTTTGAAACCCAGCCACTGAGCGACTTAGTTTGATTCATGTAATTAATGCTGGGAACGGTTGAGAGCAATACAAAATCATCAGTTTCTTTAAATACAAATTCAATTTTAAAAACATTGGCTTTGTCGATGATTTTTTGATCATCTATCACCGGAACGGAGAAATAATAGGGTTTTGTAATCTCTTCACCTTCTTGTTGCTGGTCTATTGAAATATCAACTCTGTTGATCACCATGGCTTTTTTGTTGAACTCGGCAGTATATTCTCCAACCCTGACCGGAGCATTCAGGCAATTCATCCAAAGCAGGAGGTTTTTTTTCAAGACCCAGCCCTCCCCGTCATAATTTTCATTTTTTAATGTGCCATCACTTTTAACCATAGCCGGATCAGCGAGCTTGATTGCATCGAAGCTTTCTTCCATTGCATAAAAGGGTTGGAGAAATCCAAGTTTTGTTCCTGAGGAATTAGTGCAACTGCTATTTTTGAAAAGTATATTTTCAGCTCTATCGGAAAAAACGATCCAGGGATCTTCAGCCCGCTCCTTGAGAATACCCTCATCAAAATGTTGTATGGGTTTACTGAAATCCTTAGGTGTTAACAAAACTTTTTTTTGTGCAACCGTTAAATTGTAGGCAGAAAACAGCATCAGTATGATTGATAATCGAATGAACAACATATTTTTACCCTCCTATTTTGATAGATATTCAATATTAAAGTCAGATACAGAGATAGGCGATTTATCATTTTCCAGTATATCGTAAATTTCCTCGAAATCAATCTGGTCTTCATTCTTGAAGTTTAAAAGCACATGTGTTTTTATTGCATTATACTGATCATATAATTTTTGATAAATCAGATCGTTGATCAGGTTAACTGTATTTTCCCGGAAGTTTTGTGGAGAACTGATAATGAAATAAAGATTGATTTTTCTGTTATGAAATGAAACAGTTTTGAGGCTTTTCATTAATGTTTCAGCATCGTTCTTGGCAAAGTCTGGCCTTACCTGGTATATCAGGTCGGTAAACCTGCTGAGCGAATCGCAGTGATCAAAGTAATAGGTCGGATTACCCCAGAGATACATGTGAACCGCTTCATCATTTTTGCATTTTTTTAATACGATATCTTCTACTTTTCTAACGACATCCTCTTTGTTTGGTCGCTGATGTTCATGATATGTATTAACATAAACCAGGTTGATGGGTGGGATTTTTGCTTTTTTCTTTTTGGCGTAATAGTTATCAGGCAGATCATAGATAATACTATTCACGTCTTTGTTGCTAATTTCATTAAGGTAAGGTACATTACTGCGTTTGAGTTTGTATTCAACACCAATGTTAACCGACAATGCATTCAACCTGGAATGATCGCCTAAGGCCAGTAAATTAATACTGTTTAAATTACCATCAGCGATGGGCGATGTGACGCTATGTTCTTTCACAATGTCTGTTATACCAAAACTGAATTGAGGCCCAAAGAACACAGAGATATATTTGTTTACAGGGATAAATGCTTCCAATGAAACATGAGATAGGAGTGTAGCGGAGATCTCCACCTCATTTACACTTGCTATATCGCTATTAGTGAATTGTCCATAGCCATATTCAGGCAAATCGTCGAGCAGCACAGGAAAACCTTCAAAGTGGTATCCGCCTGCATAATAAAAAGTGCCGGTGTTTAATTCAAAACTATGATTTATTGGAATCATCACATCCACACCTGCTTTTAAAGCCAGCGACCATTTTTTCATATACCACTGAAAGCCAAGGTCTATTGGGATGGAAAAATAATTAAACCTTAGCTCCTGAGATACATTTATCCCTGCAAGCAGGAGCGTGAATTCATCTCCGTCCATATCAACCTGGTTAGTTAATTGTTGAAAAAACACAGGAGTCCTGGCAGTTGATAGAAAGTGATTGTAGC
>JAUXII010000049.1 GCA_030621075.1 Lentimicrobiaceae bacterium | reverse complement strand
GAGAAGTAGGCAGTAGCCGGTAGCCGGTAGGCAAGAATGTCCTGGTATGGAAGTAATTGCCATGAGGTAGGAGACGGTTACTTTTTAAAATATTTATAGATTCCAGCTTGTGCTCCTGGATTTACTTCATAAAATTCTCTATTCTGTTTTCGTCAGATCACCTCATCACTCAACCCCCAACCCACTTCTTTGCAATGCACCTCAACCCCTGCCCCTTCTCCTCAAGGAGAAGGAGGGCACCGAGCTATGCTGGTAACTGGTAAGCTCTGTTCTCCCCCTTCAGGGGGAGCTAGAGGGGGTGCATTATTATTATTTAGGATTTACTACGAACAGAGGAACAAAAGATGTTTGATTTTTGAAGTGTTTGACAGGAAAGGATTTATTCTTCCCAGGAGACAGCAACTTTTTTGTACTCTTCGTATTTAATAATCCTGACATAATTGTTTTTGAACCCTCGACCCTCAGTTCTTACAAACTCAAATCCCTGCTGTAATCCCTGCATGTTATATTCAGAAATGCAATCCTGGAAATGCGTCCCCAAATGCATCAATTCCCTCAGAAAAAAATACGTAATGTCAAATCCCTCAAAGCTATATTTCCCTTGTTCCGGCTCACAATGAAAGTACCTGCGGAACTTGCTGATAAACTGCCTTACCTGTTCATCTTCATAGTTTATTGAAGTAGTTGTAGTAGTATGTAAACGGAGATTAAGCAAGTAGTCGGTTTCCAAATCGAACCGGTCCCATTCCGGTATGCCAAATAAAACAATATTAAAACTATCTCTGACCAGATTTAACCTGGTTATGAAATCAAGAATGAAAACATTGTCTTTGGAAACAGTCAGGATAACATTATCCCTCACAACAGATGAATGTTTACGAATGCCATACATGCTGTCAATATCAAAAATAATTTCCTTTACTCTGTTCTTAAAAACCATGCTGTCGGCAGGATATTGTTCAATAAATTCACTTAAAACTACTGAGTTCTCAACAATTATACTCTCCAGTATAGCATTCTCAGGTAAGGTTGTGTCAGCAAGAGAATTTTCAACTATGATGCTGAAAATCCTGGTATTTGGTATTTTAATTTCCTTAATAATACCTTTTTCAATCTCTTCTTTGATGAACTGAGATTCTTCTGCATACTGGTATTTATTTTGTCGGATAAGCAGAATATTGGCATTAGGATAATTAGTTAGGATAAAGTCAAGTGATCTTCTGATTTGCGTTTCCAGCGAGGGTTGAATTTTAAAGACAGTTTGGTTATCAGCCAGAACGCTCTCCCTTTTTGTAAAAGGATTTACGATTAAAATATTGTTGGCTTTTGCAAAACCAGAAGCAATCTTGAAGCTTCTTCTGTAAAATGGCCCAACAATTATATCCATTTCACTAAAATGAGGATTGGTAAGTAATTTTCTGATTTTAGTGAGATCATCATCAACGTCATAAACATATAGTTTAAGTCTCAATCCTTGTTTAATAAGTGAATCAATTGCAAGGAGAGCTCCTTCATAAAATTGTATGAAACTAAAGGGCCTGTATTGTTCAGCGGATTGAAGGCGCGACGTATCATCAATTTTAATATCTCCTAATTGATCAAGGTAAAGTGGAAGTAACATGGCTACTTCAAAAACTTCCTGATCATAAGAAAAAGAATCACAATTATGTTTTTTCTGAACATCCGGATCGATTGGTTCTGGTTTTTCGATGTACGAATAAACGATAAGATGTCCTGAGAAAACGTCATCATATTGACCATTATTTTTGACAGGTATTTTAACGAGCTGTTTCTTTTTCAAACCATCTTTAAGAATGGGATTAAGCAAAAACAGGTCATCTATACGTATGTTATATCGTTTACTGAGCCCGTAAATGGTTTCCTTTTTCTTTACCTTGTGTAAAATATAATAGACCAGGGTATCTTTCTGGATCTGGATCATTTCTTCAGTCAGGTAATGCTTTTTAGGTATAAGAATAACCTGACCGAACTGTGTTCCATATTTTATATCAGGATTTATATCAATCAATTCATCAATTGACACATGGTATTTTTTGGAAAGGTAATAGAGTGTTTCGCCCGGTTTTACAGTATGTCTAAAAAAATACTTTAATGTATCGCTTTGATTATCATTAACAGGATGATTATCATTCACTAACACATTGTTCACAGGAATTTTTATGATTTGATTTACTTTTAATACTCCTTCCTCCAACTCCGGGTTTTCAAGAATAATATCCTCTTTACTTACATTGTATACTCGTGAAACAGCATATAATGTTTGCCCCGGTTTTACAAAATGAACATAATATTCCTTACCATTATATTCTTCAATGATAAGCGAACGGGTAATATCAGCATTCTCCTGGCCTGTAGAGAAGTTGAAAGAAATCAGAAAAATAATGAATATGCTTAGAAAATTTCTCAAATCAAATGCCTTTGCAAATTAAAAACGTTGATTACATACATTAATTGCTTACTCCCATTCAATGGTTGCAGGGGGTTTTGAACTGATATCATACACCACGCGGTTCACGCCTTTCACCTTATTAATGATAAGATTTGATATCCTTGCCAAAAAATCATGCGGTAGTTGTGACCAGTCGGCAGTCATTCCATCAGTTGAGCCGACAGCTCTAAGTACAACAACATTCTCATACGTTCTTTCATCACCCATCACTCCCACAGAATTTACAGGCAAAAGTACGGTAAAAGCTTGCCATACCTTATCGTAAAGATTTTCATTTTTTAGTCCTTCGATAAATATGTGATCCGCTTCCTGCATGATCCTTACTTTTTCGCTTGTCACATCGCCAACGATTCTTATGCCAAGCCCGGGTCCTGGAAAGGGATGCCGGCTAAGTAGTTTAGCATCAATTCCGAGCGAGCGGCCTACTTTTCTTACCTCATCTTTAAAGAGACTTCGGAGCGGCTCAACAATCTTTAATTTCATCCGGTCAGGCAAGCCACCAACATTATGATGTGATTTTATGGTTGCTGAAGGGCCTTTTACTGAAATAGATTCAATTACATCAGGGTATATTGTGCCCTGGGCGAGCCACTTTACGTTCTTGATTCTATGTGCCTCTTCGTCAAACACCTCAATAAAAATACCACCAATGACCTTTCTTTTTTCCTCAGGTTCACTAATACCTTTCAAAGCGTCAAGAAACCTCTTACCGGCATCAACTCCTGTAACATTAAGTCCCATTTTTTCATAGGATTTGAGCACAGCTTCAAATTCATCCTTGCGCAAAAGTCCATTATCAACAAAGATACAATGAAGGTTTGCCCCTATTGCTTTATGGAGAAGAATTGAGGCTACTGATGAGTCAACACCTCCGGAAAGTCCCAAAACAACCTGGTCGTTACCTAGTTTTGACTTCAATTCATTAACAGTAGTTTCAACAAAAGAATCAGGTGTCCAGGATGGTGAGCAGCCACAAATATCAATCACAAAATTTTTCAGCAACAAAGTTCCTTCTGTTGTATGGTATACTTCCGGATGAAATTGAATACCATATGTGAATTCACCGTTAATTCTGTACCCAGCCACATCAACACTATCGGTGCTCGCAATCATTTTAAAATTATCAGGTAGATGAAGAATTGTATCTCCATGTGACATCCATACCTGGCATCCGGTTGTCATTCCTTTTAATAATGGATCGTCGGTGTTAATATGTGAAAGGTTTGCCCTGCCATACTCTCTAATCTCAGAAGCCAATACTTCTCCCCCATCTTGTAGAGCCATCAACTGTGCCCCATAGCATAAACCAATAACAGGGATTTTTTTTCTAATCTCATTAAGGTCAGGCATCGGTGCTCCCTCATCACGTACTGAAAAAGGGCTCCCTGAGAGTATCACACCTTTTATTTGTCCGCTCACAGCAGGAAAATCATTGAAAGGATGTATTTCACAATACACATTTAGCTCACGGACACGACGTGCGATTAGTTGTGTGTATTGAGAACCAAAATCAAGGATCAGTATCATTTCTTCCATGGGGTAAAGATAAAAATAATTTAATGAGTCAGAGCAATTCCCGCTCTGCATCTTCCGGATTATCCAGATCAAATTTAATAATAGCTAATTCGGGTCCATCCCATGCAGCACCCAAGGCGGTTGAGGTGCCTGTATTTTCTATATACTGTCCGGTGATTCTTGATGATTCATGTATGTGACCATGAAGCGTAAGAAATGGCTGGCTATCTTCAATGAACT
This sequence comes from Lentimicrobiaceae bacterium, assembly GCA_030621075.1. The sequence goes on along the minus strand of JAUXII010000049.1, from coordinate 2,677 downwards.
GTTTGATAGCAATACTGCCAACATGAACATCCAGCGGAACATGATCGATGGCCATACCATCAAGAGCTGCACGATCGAGGTTGGTTTTATACGGAGGCGAATGAAAAAGAAATATCGATTTACCATGGGGCATATTGCCTGCCAGTTTTTCTAAATCCTTCTTAATTGTTGAATACTCAATATCGTCAATTGATGCTACTGTACGAAACCCCTCTGTAGGCGGAATACAACCAGGATCCACATACCTTGAAACATCATATCGTTCCCAGTCTTTTATTTGGAAAGGTGTTGGGGGCACATAAGAGTAGCCAAATACATTGTAACCTTGAAACAATTTTTTTCTGAAATGTATATAGTGCCAGAGGCCTTTTTCCGAATGTGCAATAAAATACTTTTCTTCCGATCTGGCATCGTCATTTCCAAGAATAACGAAGACAGATGGGTATGCTTTACCCATTTTCCGCTTTAACAAGGTAAAACGATCAATCAGGTATTCAGTTGTGAAATCAGTAATTATCCGGTTATTTATTTTTTGTTGCTTTAAGTTATGTGGCAGGAGATCTCCTCCAAGAAAAAGAGCCCCGGGCTTTTCTTCCTTTATCTTTACAAACAGTTTCTCATATCTGTCGATTTTCCCATGAAGATCAGAAACAAAATAACATAGAGACATAGTAAGCAGTATTAATTACCTTCTTCTTTTTTATTTTTCAAGTAAACGTATTGGGCGTGCCCTATTATAATGTGATTCGAGCATAACAGCATAACTGGTTTTTTCTTTTATGTCGTGGTCTGTGATTAAATGCAAATCAATAAGCCCGCTTTCACATGTATAACCAGTTCTTAAATAGTTAGTTTCGGCCACACAATAGCTCCACCCTTCAAACCAAACCTTCAATAACTCCTTTTTTGATTCATCCTCCTCAATATGTATCAATAAATCAATATCGCTGGCTGGGCCGGCTGTTGCTTCTTTTACACTGCCGATCAAGTATAAGCCTTTAACCCCAAATTTTGCGAAATCCAGTTTATTTGCCATTATCTCCACCATGTTAATACGCCATTTCCAATGCTCGTCAGAATCAGGAGAAAGAATCCCGTTCAACTCATTTTTATTCACGCCTTCCAAAGGCTTCTTTTGTAATAAGTGCATTGTTTGGCGTAATTGTTTTCTAAAAAGACAATAAGCAATTCGTTGTGCAATAGTATTAAGTAGTTTTTGCTCCTCAGGCAAAAATTGATTCCCTTTGGTTTCATGAATCAGTTGAGTATAAACAACTTTGATCTCACCAACAACATTGTCATCAACAATAATATCAGCATGTTGACTCCATTCTGTCTCTGAATAGAGCTCAGTTTTATACTTCTTTAAGCCATAAGTAATACAAGCTTCACAAGCTGTTGGAAATTGCCATGCAGAAGGAAGAATATTAACCAGTTTGTTGAAGATATAATCAGGTTCATTTTTTTCACTAAGCAATAGTTCTTCAACCTGGTACAGACAATTAAGTTCTTTTTCTCTTTCCTTCAATCTGGAAATCACTTTATCATATCCCTTAAAATAGTTTTCCATAGTATTAATAATTATCTTTCATTGAGAAAGTTTATTCCAAAAGTACTGATGTTGTTTTTATTATCCACTACTTCCAGTTTAAAAGTTTGCGGTCCTTTTTTTAGCATTTCATCAAAGCGATAAAAAAGTAGCCTGTTTTTGGGATCAAACTCCATCAAAATCCATTGATCATTGAGCATTCCGGTATATGATTTTATCCCTGATCCCTCATCGATAATTTTAAACTTGATTTGATTCAATGAAGAAAGTGACATTCCATTTTTTAAATTAACCGGTTTAATTTCAGGAGGAATAGTGTCGATTCGAATGCAATAATCACCAAACGAATTAACCCTGGTAGTAATATAATCATTCAATATTTCCCCTCCACAAGCAATATCCTTTTCGCCATCATAACGAACAATGTATGCTTTTTGAAGAAAATTTTCCGGCAACGAATCGGGTTTGATGAAAACAGTAAAGTACCTGTGAACAGGCGTAAGTTTGTTATGAATATGATGTGTTTTTGATACCGTTCCATCCATTTTGTCAGAAACATCATATTCAAACAGGAGATCCTGGTACAAAGCTCCCTCAGGTATTTTGATAATCAACCCATCTGATTCAAAGTTATTAGGTTCGTCATGAAGGAATAATACACCATTACTTGCACCAGGTTCCTTAAAAGTATGTTTTTCATGGCTTCCTGCGGTAGCTTTAACATAAAAAGTCAATACAGATTTGTTACCTTTAAAATCCTGAACGATAAATTGTAACAAGTGAAGTCTATTATCATTGAATTCAACAATGCCATTATTGATGACTTCACCATAAATACTTAAATGGTTATTCGGGGCAATAAAAGTTTGAACATAACGGCTTTTTGATTTCATGTACTCACCGTAATCAATATAGGCATTAATATACCGTGTTTCATTAAAAGAAAACTTCTCTGCCCTTGAAGAAAAATACAATACCGAATCGACGAATAGTTCGATACTAAATGGCCCGTTTTTATTGCCGGCATCATTTAAAACATCATGCGTTTTTAATCCAAAGGCAACATTGCCTGACACAAATATTGTATCACTATTTTTGATCCTGTATTCCGGCCCCCATCCTGCCATC
>JAUXII010000282.1 GCA_030621075.1 Lentimicrobiaceae bacterium | reverse complement strand
CATAAATATGGTAACACCAGTGGAGCATCAGTGCCACTGACGATAGTATCTGAATTGAATGAAGAGGTACGAAATAAAAAGATAAGATTATTATTATCGGCTTTTGGAATTGGGTTGTCGTGGGGAACGGTGTTTGTTGAAACAGACAGGATCGTTTGCCCGGAAATTGTTGAAATTTAGCACAAAAGCCCCCACCCCAACCCTTCCGCCTCAGGCGGAGGAGGGAGTAAGAAAGAGAGATAAAATAATACATGATACTGCAAAATTATGAACGCATTTGATCTGACAGGGAGAACGATATTAGTAACCGGGGCATCTTCCGGCCTCGGAAGGCAGTGTGCTATCACCATAAGTGAGTATGGAGGGAATGTTATTATCACCGGAAGAAACAAAGAGAGGCTGGCAGAAACATTCAGGATGTTAAAAAAAGGTGATCACCAAAGCATAACTGCTGACCTGACTGATAAAAACGGCATCAGTTCGCTTACTGACGGGTTACCTAAACTAAATGGCGTGGTTTACAGTATTGGTGTTTCCGACCTGTCGCCTGCAAGATTTATTACTGAAGAAACCATCACAAAAACATTTAAGATAAGTTATGAGGCATCCGTACTTCTTACCAGCAGGTTGCTTGGGAAGAAAAAACTAATGAATGATGCCTGTTCGCTGGTTTTTATTTCATCGATTTCAACGAGGTATCCGTTTGTAGGAGGTGCCATGTACATTAGCGCCAAGGCTGCGCTTGAAGCTTATGCCAGGGTATTGGCGTTGGAGCTTGCCCCAAAAGGCATCCGGTCGAACTGCATTTCGCCGGCTTTTGTTAAAACGCCTATGCTTGATGAAACAGCCGAAAATTATTCGCAGGAAGCTGTGAAAAAAATTGAAGAAAGGCAAATACTGGGCTTAGGTGAACCTGAAGATGTAGCTAATACGGTTCTCTTCTTCCTTTCGGATGCATCGAAATGGATTACGGCGACAAACCTGATACTTGGAGGAGGGTAATAGAAATAAGAGATAAGAAATACGAGATAAGAGATAAGAAATACGAGACAGGATCTAAAATAATAACATTTAATATGGCTAAACCTGAATTTTCGGTTATTGTACCGGTTTTTAACAGTGAAGATACATTAGTTGAACTGTTTAACCGGATAAATGTTTTGTTTGAAGGGCTTCATAAAAGTTATGAAGTGATATTTGTTGAGGATGGTGGAACAGATGGCAGCTGGAATGTACTAACCCGGCTTAAAAAACAAAAACCGGATCTTGTCACAGCCATTAAACTAACCCGTAACTTCGGGCAGCATAACGCTACTTATTGTGGGTTGACCCATGCAAAAGGCAAAATGATTATTACGATAGATGATGATCTGCAAAGCCCTCCGGAAGAGATCAAAAAGCTGATTGACTGTTATACGGAGAATGATTCTGACCTTGTTTATGGGTTATATGCTAATAAAAAACATTCTTCGCTGCGAAACCTGGGTAGCAAGTCGTTAAAAAAATCTTCAAAAATGTTTTACAATGGGCCGGGCAAAGGGTCCTCATTCAGATTACTCACCAGGGAGCTGGCGCAGCATGTCCTGGTCCATCATCAGCATTTCATGTACCTCGATGAATTACTTCACTGGTATACCGATAATATTTCTTCTGTATACGTTCGTCATAGCGAGCGAAAATTTAAAAAATCAGGTTATAGCTCTTTTCATTTATTCGGCTTATTCGCGAATATTCTTATTTATTACTCCAGTGTACCATTAAAGCTGATGGTTTACGGTGGCCTTACGGCCTCAGTTGTTACTTTTATCATTGGTATATTTTTTATCATTAAAAAAATCTTTTTAAATGCACCGATTCAGGGATATACTTCCCTTATTGTAGCAATAACTTTTTCGACAGGCCTGATTTTATTATGCCTTGGCATAATCGGTGAATATTTAAGCCGGATATACATGGTACAGAATAAGAAACCACCCTTTACCATAAAAAAAATCCTTTAACTATGAAAGTCACAAAATATGGCATAACCCTTACCCGGCTCGGTGAGGGCGATATTGAACTGGTTCGCAAATGGAGAAATTCACCTGAAATCCAACAATACATGGAATACAGGGAGTTCATTACGGAAGAAATGCAAAAAAAGTGGTTCGAATCCATCAACAACATGCAGAACTTTTATTTCATCATTGAGTATGAAAACAAAAAAATAGGATTGATCAACACCAGCAATATCGATTGGGAGAACTATACCTCAGATGGTGGTATATTTATTTGGGAAGAAAAATATTACGAAACATTTATTCCAGTCTGGGCGTCATTGTGTTTACTGGAAAGTGATTTTTTCCTGTTTCAGGCAAGAAAGTCTTTCATTAAAACATTAAAAGACAATCACCGGGCAATCGTGTTAAACAAACATCTCGGGTACCAGCTAATGGAAGGGCAGGAAGATGTTTACAACCAGCAATACAGCCTGACCAGGGAAAATTTTGAGATGAAGGCCAAAAAAATAATAAAAGCAGCCTCTTTATTGGCCGGTGCTCAGGCACAGACACACTCCCTGTTTTTTGACCAATCAGATATTGAAACCGGTTTTGCAGAATTCATGGAAGGCAAAATGGACCAAAACGCCATTGAGTCGGTGAAAAATATAGATGGGGAAAGAATATTTTATTTTAAGCCGTATCCTTTTTGATCTTCTTTTGGTTGATTTTCCAATAAGCCTTTAAAAATATTCCCAAAAAATCC
>JAUXII010000116.1 GCA_030621075.1 Lentimicrobiaceae bacterium | reverse complement strand
TGATCATTTTGACCTTGATGGGGCTCTCCGTATTTTAGACGAGGATCATTATGGACTTGAGAAAATCAAGGAAAGGGTCATAGAATATCTGGCGGTTCTTAAGTTGAAAGGTGATATGAAATCCCCTATTTTGTGCTTTGTTGGCCCACCAGGAGTTGGTAAAACTTCGCTTGGAAAGTCAATAGCCAGGGCAGTAGGGCGAAAGTACATCAGGATGTCGCTGGGTGGATTACGGGATGAAGCTGAGATCAGAGGGCATAGAAAAACGTATATAGGTGCCATGCCTGGAAGAATAATTCAAAGCCTGAAAAAAATTCAATCGTCCAATCCTGTTTTTGTCCTGGATGAAATTGATAAGGTGATGGGTATGAATGTGTCAGGGGATCCGTCTGCTGCTTTACTTGAGGTATTGGATCCTGAACAGAATTTTGCTTTTTATGACAACTACCTGGAAATGGAATATGATCTTTCCCGGGTAATGTTCATTGCTACAGCCAATACATTGAGCACTATCCATCCGGCTTTGCGGGATAGGATGGAGGTGATTGACCTGAGCGGGTACCTTCTTGATGAAAAAGTGGAAATTGCCCGACGTCACCTTGTCCCAAAACAATTAAAAGAGCATGGCGTAAAGAAAAGACAACTTAGCTTTACGAAGAGAATACTAGCTTCCATTATTGAAGATTATGCCAGAGAAGCAGGTGTTCGTAAACTTGAAAGGGCCATTGCCAAGATCATTCGCTATAATGCAAAATATATTGTCATGGGAAAGGACTATAACCAAAAAATTAATGGAGAAGATCTTCAAAAGATTATGGGTCCGGCACCATTTCATAAAGATAAAGACTTATCGAACCACGTGCTTGGCGTTGTTACAGGCCTTGCCTGGACAGCCGCAGGTGGAGAAATTTTATTTATTGAAGTGAGCCTGAGCAGTGGAAAGGGCAACCTGACTCTAACCGGTAACCTGGGTGATGTGATGAAGGAATCCGCTACCATTGCATACGAATACCTTAAGTCACATTCAGGAATTTTAGGCATTGATTCGGGGATTTTTAAAGATTGGAATGTACATATTCATGTACCGGAGGGTGCAACACCTAAAGACGGGCCCTCAGCAGGGATCACCATGTTTACAGCGCTTGCTTCCGCATTTACCCGTCGTAAAGTCAGATCAAAAATAGCCATGACAGGTGAGATCACCCTTAGGGGGAAAGTGCTGCCTGTTGGAGGAATAAAAGATAAGATTCTGGCGGCCAAAAGAGCAAAAATTAAACATATCATTCTGTCAAAGGAGAATATAAAAGATATTGATGAAATAAAGCCGGAATATATTAAAGGTGTTGAATTTCATTATATCGACGAGATGATTGATGTAATTGATTTTGCCCTTCTTAATGAAAAAGTAAAAACCCCGCTAAATTAAATTAACCGCTTATGGTTAAGATGGGTTTCCATAGTATTATTTTGCTTTCTTTCTTGTTCTTACTCTCTTTTTGTCAACCCAAAGCTAAAAGAAATAGTGATAAACAAGTCTTTCGTTACAATGAAGCTTCAGGTATTACATCACTCGATCCCGCCTTTGCTGTTAACCAGGCAAATATCTGGGGAACAAATCAATTGTTTAATGGACTGGTCCAGCTAAATGACAGGCTTGAAATAATCCCGGCGATTGCGCATTCATGGGATATATCCCCTGATGGGCTTTATTATTCGTTTTATCTCAGAACGGATGTTTTTTTTCACGACCATGATGGTTTTCCAGAAGGAAAAGGTAAAAAAGTAACTGCTGCCGATTTTGTTTATAGTTTTAACCGGATTCTTGATCCAACTATTGCATCACCCGGTGCCTGGGTTTTTAATTATGTCAAGAAAAACCATGATAAACCTATGTTTACAGCTGAAAATGATTCAACCTTAAACATCAGATTAAAGAAGTCATTTCCTCCATTCCTTAGCTTATTAAGCATGCAATACTGTGCCGTTGTTCCATCGGAAATTGTAACAAAGTATGGCAATGATTTTAGAAGAAATCCTATTGGAACCGGGCCTTTTATGTTTAAATACTGGGAAGAGGGGGTGAAGCTGATTTTTGTAAGGAATAAAAAATACTTTGAAAGAGAAGATGGAAATCCCTTACCATATCTTGATGCTGTTGCTATAACTTTTTTAATTGATCAGCAATCTGCTTTTCTTGAGTTTGTGAAAGGCAACCTTGATTTTCTTTCAGGAATTGACCCCAGTTATAAAGATGAACTGCTTACAAGCAGCGGTGAACTCAACCCTAAATACCATGATAAATTTTGCATGATAACCCAGCCGTACCTTAATACTGAATACCTGGGCTTTCTTGTTGATCCGGCAATTGGAAATAGGGATGACCCCTTAAAAAACATTGCCATCAGAAAGGCTATTAACTATGGTTTCGATCGCAAAAAGATGATTAAGTACCTACGAAATGGGATCGGAACCCCGGGCTTTTATGGTATCATTCCACCCGGATTACCCGGATTTAATTCTGCTGAAGACTTGAAACAGGAGTTTAACCCTGATAAAGCCAGAAGTTACCTCAAAAGGGCTGGATTTGATAACGGCGAAATACTTTCCGGGATCACCCTTTCAACAACCTCCGAATACCTCGATCTGTGTGAATACATTCAACATCAGCTTTCAGAAATAGGCATCGAAATTGAAATTGATGTAAACCCACCTGCAACGTTAAAGGAATTGAAAGCGCAAGCAAAATTGCCTTTTTTTCGTGCTTCTTGGATTGCAGATTACCCGGATGCCGAAAACTATTTATCGCTCTTTTATGGAAAAAACTTTTGCCCGGCAGGACCCAATTATACGCATTATTATTCAAGTGTGTATGATAGCCTTTTTGATGCCGCTATGACCCAGAGCAATGATTCTTTGAGGTATCTTAATTATATGAAAATGAATCAAATAATCATGGAGGAATCCCCGGTTATTATTTTATATTATGATCAGGTATTGAGGTTCGTTCAGAAGAATATCGAAGGAATTGGAACCAACCCGATCAATCTTTTGTCATTGAAAAAAGTAAAAAAGACAACCAATTGACAGATCAATGGTGATTAAATTTTCAAATGGAATTAGTTTTTTTACTTAATTTTACAGCTCCGTAAGTTAACCTTCACTTAAAATAAATGGGTCTGATTAAACAAATACATGATTATTTCTGGCATAGGTATTATGACAGGGAGTTGCCTAAACTGAATAGAAAGAAAGAAATAATTAATATTGAACAGGCGAAAAATATCGGCATTCTTTTTAATGTTGTGAATGTTAAAACTTATGAAAAAGTAACGGACTTTGTGAGGTATATGCAGGATAAGGGAAAGAATGTAAAAGTTTTAGGATTTATCAATAATAAAACCATTCCGTATTATTGCCCGCCCAAATTAGCCTATGATTATTTTACAACGAAAGACTTAAACTGGTACAAGAGGCCATCAAATCATTTTGTAAATGATTTTATGAGATTAAACTTCGACCTTTGCATCAATCTTGACCTGCATAATTCAAAACCTCTTCAATATGTTTCCGGATTGTCAATGGCTCGGTTGAAAGTGGGGCACTGGAGTGAGGATTGTGATAAATTTTTCGATTTAATGATAAAAATTGATGATAAAGATGATTTATCTGAATATATAAAACAGGTGGACTATTATCTTTCTCAATTAAAACCAAGTACTAATGAAAAGATATAAGTTGATTACATTTATGCTCTTTGTGTTTTGTGTAAATCTATATTCGCAAAATGTAAACCCGGTATATTCACATGATGAGTCAGTTGAAGATATGCTTGCCAGGAAAGGCGAAGTCTATTTTGCATTCCAGGTTAGCTCAAGGAAAGCATTGATTGAATTTACGGATATTGTATCAATTGATCATTTTAATGATGATACAGTTTTTGCTTATGCAAACCGGAAAGAATTTGAGGCCTTTCTGAAAACCGCTACTCCTTATTTTTCTCTTCCCCACCCCGGAGAGCTTATTCATCCTGTCATGAAGGAAATTATCGATCTTAGAGCTATAACCGAGTGGGATTTCTATCCTGCTTATGAAGCTTATGTTGACATGATGTACGAGTTTGAGAGTATGTATCCTGATTTATGTGTGGTTGAGAATATTGGAACGTTACCGTCGGGCAGAGAATTATTGGTAGCAAAGATCACCGATAATGTAAATGAAAGAGAAGATGAACCCCAGTTCTTGTATACCGGCACAATGCATGGAGATGAAACAGCCGGCTATGTTCTTTTGCTACGTTTAATGGACCACCTTTTATCCAACTATAATTCAGACCCTCGTGTTACATACCTTGTTAATTCAATTGAGATTTGGATTAACCCGCTTGCAAACCCCGATGGAACTTATGCCACAGGAAACAGCACTGTAAATGGTGCAACAAGGTATAATGCAAACAATGTTGACCTCAATAGAAATTACCCTGACCCTGAAGATGGCCCACATCCTGATGGTAACCCGTGGCAACCTGAGACAATTTGCTTTATGGATTTTGCGGAAAACATGGATTTTGTCATGGCAGCTAACTTTCATGGTGGTGCTGAATTGATAAATTATCCCTGGGATACATGGGTTCAACGGGCTGCTGATGACAATTGGTGGATATATGTTTCTTATGAATATGCCGATACTGTTCATGCAAATTCCAGTGGTTACTTTTATGATTTGGGAGATGGAGTGACCAACGGTTATGATTGGTATACGATAAACGGAGGCAGGCAGGATTATATGAATTATTTTCAGTATTGCCGCGAAAGTACAATTGAGTTATCAAGTGTCAAATTGCTTCCTGCTTCGCTGTTACCTGCGCATTGGGAATATAATTACCGTTCGTTTTTGAATTACATGGAGCAATGTTTATACGGCGTTCGCGGCGTAGTGACCGATTCAATATCAGGAGATCCGATCAAAGCAAAAATTTTCATTGATGATCACGATATCGACAGCTCACATGTTTACTCCTCTCTTCCGGTGGGCAATTACCAC
>JAUXII010000312.1 GCA_030621075.1 Lentimicrobiaceae bacterium | reverse complement strand
TTTGTTGTTATTAATTAGTAATGTGAATCAAGGGTTAAAATAAGTTCTTTTTTTACCACGAAGTCGCTCAAAGTACTACGCAAAGGATCACTAAGAAAAAAAATTAATGTAAAACATTTGAAAGATGGGATAAAACTTGCAATTCTTTACTCCTTAGGGTTACTTTGTGATATCCTTTGTGGTAAAAAAAGAACTTATTTTAACCCTTGATTCACATTACTAATTAATAACAACAAAAAACCAAACCATGAACAAATTTAGATCCATTTTCCTGACTTTTGCATTTGTTTTGGCATTCATCGCTGTAACATTTTCTCAGCAACAACAACTCGGAAAACACTTACCAAAAGCAATCAAAGGGAAAGAACACCTTATTGATACACGGATCGATAATATGACCTATTGGCGACATATGGCTGATATGGGTTATGTTGAAGTCGCACCGGTTATTCCAATACCTCCTGCCAAATTTACAGGAAGCACAATAAATGCAAGAAGTGTTGTATTTGACGACTCTCCCGATGTACCTGTTACAGAAGAAAACTCAACGCAAAGCGAGAACTCGATTTTTGTTAATCCGCATGATAATCAAAATGTGCTGAACTCCAACAACTCCACAGAGAACCCTGTTGGATCACTCTATGGCGCAAATGATTTTTATTCATTCGATCAGGGCGAAACCTGGGATGGGGAACTACAAGGAGCAGGAGGCTCAAATTCAGGCGACCCGGCAGCGGTGATCAGTAACACAGGGACATACTATGTTGGTTATATTCATAGTAATTACGGACAGGGAGTTTCATACTCCAACGATCAGGGGCAAACATGGACACCTGTTTATGTAGCCTCCGGAGGTGGAGGAATACTTGATAAAAACCACCTTTGGATCGATAATAGCTTATCAAGCCCCTACGATGGCTATCTGTACGACGCATGGTCAGATCTTGGCTCAGGAAGCCCAAATTATGGAGATATTGAGATTGCAAGAACAATAGATGGCGGCCATACGTGGCTTAGTGATATGAATATCAGCCAGGATATCAATGCAGGAAGCCACAACCAGGGTGTGAATATCCATACCGGCCCCGGTGGAGAAGTGTATGCTGCCTGGTCAGTGTACGACTCATGGCCGTCTGATGAAACGGCTATCGGCTTTGCCAGATCATTCAATGGTGGTGAAACATTTGAACCCGCCACCAGGATATTTTCAAATATCAAAGGTATCAGAACAACCGAAACCTCTAAAGACCATAGAGTAAACTCCTTCCCTTCCATGGCGGTGGACCGTAGTGGCGGAGAATATGACGGAACCATCTATATTGTTTGGGCCAATATCGGTGTTCCGGGCGTAAATACCGGCCCGGATATCGATATATACCTGATCAAATCTTCTAATCAGGGCGAAACCTGGTCAGAGGCTATCAGAGTAAACCAAGACCCCTCCGGGTTAGGCAAAGAGCATTATTTTCCATGGATAACATGTGATCCTGTTTATGGAACATTAAGTGTTATATTTTATGACGACCGAAACGTAGCCAGTAATCAGGCTGAAGTATTTTGCGCAGTTTCTTCTGATGGCAGCGCATCATGGGAAGATTTTAAAGTTAGTGATGTTTCCTTTACGCCATCGCCCATTCCCGGATTGGCAGGAGGTTATATGGGTGATTACCTTGGTATAAGTTCTCATGACAGAATGGTTTATCCCTGCTGGACAGATAACAGGCTGGGCCATACCATGTCTTTTGTCTCCCCATTTGTTACAGGCCCTCCGCCTGATCAGCCATGGGTAATCTATGACTCACACCAAATTGATGATTCACAGGGCAACAATAATGAAGAGGTGGACTTTGGAGAAACTATTCTGCTTAATTTTACCATGAAAAATATTGGGGATCAACCAGCTACAGATGTCACGGTAACCCTTTCTACTGAAACTCATTTTGTTACATTGACCGACGATAGCGAAAACTTCGGTGACATGGCAGTCGAAGAATTAAAAAATATCGACGGAGCCTTTAGTTTTGATGTTTCTGATTCCATTCCAAATGGCACATCCATCTCCTTTATCGTTACGGCAGTTGATGCCAATGACAGCATATTTATTAGTGGCTTTGCCATTCAGGCAAACGCACCCGAACTGGCAATTGGTTACCTTACCGTTGTTGATCTAGAAGGCAACAATAATGGAATGCTTGACCCCGGGGAAACAGCTGATATTATTATCAACACGTCTAACCCGGGATCATTTGATGCTAATAATACAATGGCTTCGTTAACTACAACCAGCCAGGATGTTACGCTAAATTCGTCAACCTTTGAATTAAACACCATTGAAGCCGGTGGCACATCGCAGGCTGTTTTTAATTTAACGGTTAATGACGAAG
>JAUXII010000243.1 GCA_030621075.1 Lentimicrobiaceae bacterium | reverse complement strand
GGCATTGTATTTGTTTCGATTGGATATCCATCTTTCGTTTTCCAGTTTTTTGCCCGTGCAAGGGGTGGTTCACCTGATTCTGTGGGCAAATACTTATCCACTTCCGGAAGTTCCAGTGGCAGGTCACTTTCACTCATAGGATATGGCATCCCATCTTTATAATAGATCGGGAATGGTTCGCCCCAGTACCGCTGACGGCTAAAGATAGCGTCCCGTAAGCGATAATTTATGCCACCAAAGCCTTTCCCTTCTGCTTCAAGCTTTTTTGTAGTAGCCTTTATCGCATCCTTAACCTCCAGGCCATTGATAAATCCGGAATTGATCATTTTCCCATCTTTGGCATCAAATGAATCATCCCATTGTTTAGGGTCTTCAGGAACCTCATCGTCACGTGTAACAACTTGCAGGATAGGAAGATTAAAATGCCTGGCAAAGGCAAAATCTCTGCTGTCATGTCCCGGAACGGCCATGATCGCACCGGTTCCATACCCGGCCAGTACATAATCGGCAACCCAGATGGGTATTCGTTGATCATTAACCGGATTAATACCATAGGCCCCTGTAAAAACACCGGTGATTTTTTTCACATCTGCAACACGATCACGTTCGCTTCGGTTTTTAGCCCATGAAACATAATCCAATACCTCTTTCTGATGCCTGGGTGTTGTAATTTTTTCAATCAGATCATGCTCAGGAGCCAAAACCATAAAGGTAGCGCCAAACAATGTATCAGGCCTGGTGGTAAAAACCTCCAGTATGTCGTTTGTTAAATCTGTTTTAAAATATACAGCAGCTCCTTCTGAGCGGCCGATCCAATTGCGTTGCATCTCCTTGAGTGATTCAGTCCAGTCAAGTTTTTCCAGTCCATCAAGCAAGCGTTGAGAATAAGCTGTGATCCGAAGAAACCACTGTTTCATCATTTTCTTTTCAACGGGATGTCCGCCACGCTCAGAGCAGCCCTCCTTCACTTCATCATTTGCCAGCACGGTTCCCAGGGCAGAGCACCAGTTTACCAATGTTTCGGAAAGGTACGCCATCCGGTAATTGATCAATATTTCCTGCTGTTGTTTCTCCGGCATAGTGATCCAATCGCTGGCTGTGAAAATTTCATCTCCAAAAGAACAGAACGCATCAATATGTTGATTGCCATTTTTTTCAAATTCACTTATCAAACCGGTTATAGGCTCTGCTTTATTGGTTTTGCTATTATACCATGACTGGAATAACTGCAAGAATGTCCACTGGGTCCATTTATAATAAAAAGGATCGCTGGTTCTCACTTCTCTATCCCAATCAAATGAGAAGCCTATCTTATCAAGCTGTTCCCTGTACCGGTCAATGTTCTTTTGAGTGGTAACCGAAGGGTGTGTACCCGTTTGAATAGCGTATTGTTCAGCAGGCAATCCATATGCATCAAAGCCCATTGGATGCAACACATTAAAACCCTTTAGGCGTTTATACCTTGAATAAATATCCGAGGCGATATATCCCAGCGGATGTCCTACATGCAACCCCGATCCGGAGGGATACGGAAACATGTCCAACACATAATATTTAGGCTTACTATGATCAATAGCAGCTTTGAAAGTTTTGTTCTTAGCCCAGAATTCCTGCCACTTATTCTCTGTCTCAACAAAATTATACCCCATAAACAATTAATTATTAGGCATTAGCTAATTAATAACACCTGAAATTTTCAGCTTGCGAATATAGCAAAAACATGTAAAGAATGCCCTGATGCTATTTGAAATTTTTATAATTTAGCTGCCTGCAATTAATTTTATATGCTACAACAAGAAAGTAAATATAATAATAGAAGGCTGAAATCTTCTTTCGTAACAACAGTAGTAAGTATTTCATTGGTTTTATTTATGTTGGGTTTATTGGGAATGATCCTCCTTCATGCCAAAAAACTTTCAAATTATGTTAAAGAGAATATTAGCTTATCTGTTATCCTTAGCGAGGATGTTAAAGAAGCCAAGATCATTGAATTTCAAAAAAAGCTTGATATTACTAATTATGTAAAATCTACCGAATATATTACAAAAGAACAGGCAGCTGAAGATTTATCACGCGAACTGGGAGAGGATTTCATTGAATTCCTTGGCTATAACCCGCTGTCACCCACAATAGACTTACATTTAAAGGCTCATTATGCCAATACAGACAGCATTCAAAAAATTGAAAAAGAGATCCTTGCGAATAAATATGTTAAAGAAGTTTTTTACCAAAAATCACTTGTTCATCTCGTTAATGATAACCTAAAAAAAATCAGCTATGTGATTCTCGGGTTCAGTATACTTCTATTATTAATAGCTATTGCACTGATAAATAACACCATCAGGTTATCTGTTTATGCCCGCAGATTTTTAATAAAAAGCATGCAACTGGTCGGGGCTACACAGGGATTTATCCGTAGGCCGTTCATTATTCTGAGTATAATACACGGTCTTGTTAGTTCACTTATTGCCATTTTATTACTGACAGGCATATTATATCTCACTCAAACAGAAATTCCTGAGATCATAAAACTACAGGATTACAAAATTTTTCTATCTTTATTCGTTATTATGATATTCCTAGGGACTTTATTTACCGGAATATCTACTTTTTTTGCAGTAAAGAAATACCTGAAAATAAATAATGATAAAATATATTACTAAATGATCGCAAAAAAGAAACAAGTTTCTTCCCCCAAAAGACAGAAAGCTACTGAAAGTAAAACCGGTGAACTTGCATTTGGAAGGCAAAATTATATCCTGTTAATAATTGGCGTTGTCGTTATTATACTGGGCTTTGTCCTGATGATCGGCGGCGGATCTGATGACCCAACTATTTTTAATGATAAAATTTTCAGTGTACGCCGGATAACCATTGCTCCCATTTTAATTATTATCGGTTATATTATTGAGATCTTCGCTATAATGAAGAAGCCTAAAAACTGATATGGATTGGTTAACGGCATTAATCCTGGGTATTATTCAGGGGCTTACGGAATTCTTACCGGTAAGCAGCAGCGGACATTTGGAGCTTGGTAAAGCAATCTTAGGTGTTGAAGCCAAAGAGAGCCTGACTTTTACCGTTATCGTTCATGGAGCTACTGTTCTTAGTACCAT
>JAUXII010000157.1 GCA_030621075.1 Lentimicrobiaceae bacterium | reverse complement strand
TGTTTCACCTGACAGAATAAAACTCCCTCACCGATTGAACCACGAAAGCAATATCCTCTTCAGTTAGGTCAGTGTAAAAAGGCAGTCGCACAATACAATCAGAAAAATGGTCTGTATTTGGTAAATCCCTCCCGTCGTGGCGGTCGTGATAGTATTCACTCGAATGCAATGGTATGTAGTGAAAAACAGCAAGAATGCTTTTTTCTTTCAGGTGCATCAGCAATGCATCTCTTTTTTCCCGGTTTTGTGTTATGATGAAGAACATATTTGCATTGTTGTGCGCATAAGATGGGACCTTTGGAAATCCTATAACACCTGTGAAGGTGAGAGGTTTTAACATGTTATAATAGCTGTTCCAGATTTTGATCCTTTTTTGCTGAATATCATCTATATTTTCAAGTTGGGCATATAAAAATGAGGATATTATCTCGGCAGGGAGAAATGAAGACCCTATGTCAACCCATCCGTACTTGTTGATCTCACCCCTTGAAAAAGCAACCCTGTTGGTCCCTTTTTCCCAGATGATCTCAGCACGCTTCATAAATTGCTCATCGTTGATGGCCAGCATACCTCCTTCTCCTGAAATGATGTTTTTGGTTTCATGAAAGGAAAAAGCCCCAAAGTGACCAATGCTGCCTAATGGCCTGTTTTTGTAGTAGGAATCTATCGCATGGGCAGCATCCTCAATAACGAAGAAATTGTATTCACCGGCAAGTTTCATCAGGCTGTCCATATCGCAAGCCACCCCGGCATAATGAACTACCACAACCGCTTTCGTCCTATCTGTTATTAATTTCTTGATACTATCAACGTCAATGTTTGGATACTCTTTCGCCGTATCCGCAAAAATAATCCTGGCACCTCTTAAAATAAAAGCATTGGCAGTTGACACAAAGGTAAATGAAGGCATGATCACTTCATCACCAGGCTCTATCCCGGATAGAATTGCAGCCATTTCAAGTGCAGCCGTACAGGAATGTGTTAACAATACTTTTTTAAACCCATACTTTTCCTCAACTAATTCATGGCATTTTTTGGTATATAAACCATTGCCCGAGAGTTTCCCGGTTAAACTGGCCCTGGTCATATGATGGGCCTCTCTTCCGGTATAATACGGCCTGTTAAAAGGAATTTTCATTTTACGCCCGATGGGTGGTTGTTGAATGTGCTAAATTACAAATTAATTAATAACCTTGTGCGAAATAACCTATCTTTGCCGCTTATATCGGCCTGGCTGTTTTTGGTAAATCAGTGATCTGGTCACGGAAAAATGAATAACACCGGCGAAATACCAATCTTTTTTATTCTTGGCAGGCCGAGAACCGGTACTACCCTGCTACGCACACTATTTGATGCCCATCCCAATGTAATTATCCCATGGGAATGCCAGTTTATCATTAATCTATATCCAAGGTACCATCGTATTAGTAACTGGTCAACAAGTGATCTGGAAAATTTCTATGATGATCTTCTTGAGCAATGGTTGTTCAAATTATGGACCATTGATCATGATAAATTGAAATCCGGCCTTCTGGCCTGCGCTGGCGAAAATTCATTTAGCAATATCTGTAAAGTGGTTCATGGCAATTATAATTCGTTTTATGAAAAAAAGAAACTGAAACTTTTTGGGGATAAAAATCCGGGATATTCAATATATGTCGACCGGTTGAAAAAAATATATCCCGAGGCAAAGTTTATCTTTATTAACCGTGATTACCGGGATAACTTTTTTTCGATCAAGAAGGTTGATTTTGAACTGCCTGTTGCCTCTCTCGTTGTTTATAAATGGAAATATTTTTTCAGACAGGCGTTGAAAGCCAAAGCAAAATACCCTGAATCATTTTATATATTGAAATATGAAGATTTTGTAGACAACCCTGATTTTTATTTCAAGCATCTTTGTGACTTTCTGGGTATTGATTTTCTTCCGGAAGTGTTTGATTTTTATAAAAAAGGAAAAGATGTAAATAAGATATTTAAAACCGAAAGGGCAAAAAGAAACCATGCCAGCCTGCTAAATCCAATAAATACTACACGGACCGGTGTGTGGAAAAATAAATTAAGCAAAAAAGAGATCAGGATTGCAGATGCCGTTGCGGGTAAATATGCAGAGTTAGCGGGCTATCAGAGAGAATTTAAAAAAGCAAGCTTGTTTACTTTACTGCAAGCAACCCCAGGCGTTTTTTATGGCAGGTTCTTGTACGCCATGACGGCTGTTATCAACACCTTTCCTTACAAATTAAGGGCAACACTCTTGAATAAAGGTCCCTTATTCATCGCACGATCATACCTGAAACTGTTTCGAAACAAAAAATAATTTCGCCTATCTTAGCTTCCATTCCTCTCAGCTGTTCTACATCGGCACATCGTGCCATCGCACAATCGCACAATTTTTAATCTTTTAACAGGGTCACAAAATCTATTTTTTTGGATTAACTATAAAATAATACAAATGGAAGCAAAGAACTTATAACTAAGCAATCCGCAAGGCGGATTGAACATGAATAGCCCTGTACGAAGTGCAGGGTAACAAAACAGAAATGAAAATCGAACCCTGAAAGGGTTCAACAATAATAATTAGATATGAGCACTTATACACAGATTCTTTATCAGATAGTTTTCGCCACAAAAAACCATGAAATGACCATGATTGAACCAGGTCAAGAAAGGCTTTACAAGTTTATTTGGGGAATTCTAAAAAACAAAAATTGTCATTTGTATAGAATAGGGGGAGTGGAAGATCATTTACATATCATCACACATATACATCCAATAGTGGCAGTTGCTTATTTAGTAAAAGACATAAAGCTTGCTACATCCGGTTTTATAAAAACTGAAAATATTTTTTCTCATTTCAATGGTTGGCAAGATGGATATGGAGCATTTACTTATGCAACCTCAGCGAAAGATTATTTAATCGAGTATGTAAAAACCCAGAAAGAACACCATAAAAAAACAAGCTTCAAAAATGAATACATCAATTTGTTAAATGAACATAGGATTGAATTTGATGAAAAGTATTTATTATGATTTGTTGAACCCGACTAAGTCGGGTTCTTGATATGGTTTTTGCCTATTAACCCAGCGTAAACGCAGGGCTATTCACATTAATCCGCCTAGGCGGATCAGCAGCGGAGCGAAGCGACGTCCGCCTCAGGCAGTCGGCAGTCGGCAGTTGGCAGTCGGCAGTCAGCACCAATACATCGAAAATCGACAATCGAAAATCGACAATCGCCCAATTCCCCTGGGTTTTGTTCAACTTTTTTAGGACACCATAAACTCCTACCTTTGCCACAAAAAAGCAAATGTATCTATTCAAAGAAAAAATAGCCGGGTTTGAGGTCCGGGTGGGCGATATCAATTATGGAGGGCACATGGGGAACGATAAAGCCCTCCTGCTGTTTCAGGACGCACGCATCAAGTTTTTAGCCTCCATCGGGTTCTCTGAAATGAATATTGGTGATGAAGCCGGTATCATCATGAGCGAAGCACATGTTTATTATAAAAAAGAGATTTTCCTGTATGACAGACTATCGGTAAATATTTCTGTTTCATCGGTGACTTCCTCATCATTTACCATGAATTATGCTGTCGTGAGGGAAAGTGATAACGCTGAAGTGCTTCAGGGATCAACGAAATTAATAGCTTTTAACTACGCAAAAAAAAGGATTATGCGGTTGCCGGTACTGTTTTTGTCAAAAATCGAATTGGGATAATACTCTATTTTTTCATCGGATTAAGATTGGCATGGCTGATCCATTGCCATCCTTTATCTGTTTTTGCCCACACGCTTAAACGAGCGGCCGGCTCTGTTGGAAGTACTTGTCCATCAATGATCTCTTCAACTGATACCTTGTAGGTAACAACGATAAAAGAGCCGTTTTGGGTCACCTGAAAATCAGTTAGCTCATATTCTCCCAGTTGTAACCCTTTCATTAACTCAATCTCCTGTTCACGGTTTCTGGCACCATCGGGATGAGCAGACTGAAAACCAATGGCGATTTTGCTTTCCACATATTCCATGTTTTGAGCTTTGATTTCCGCCC
>JAUXII010000248.1 GCA_030621075.1 Lentimicrobiaceae bacterium | reverse complement strand
GACAGGAGGACAGGAGACAGGAGGACAGGAAGAGGGTCTGGCGTAGCTGCCTGTCAGGTGTTACACCTGACAGTACTCCTGTTAAGCGGGACAAGCTGTGAGCAGCTTATGGTTATTATAAATGTGTGAATTTGTGATTATATCCTGAGCTTGAAAGCGGCTATTTTCTCAACTGCTTGTGCCAATAATTCTTCACCATCTTTCTTAATCAACGTTTTGAGCATCGAATCCGCCATTGGAGGATCATTCTTATTATTACCTTGACGGATAAATCCTTTGAGTAGTTTTAATGCAATCTGCCTGTCATGCCAATCACCCAATAAATCCTCAACAATTTTTATTTGTTCAATTTGTATTTTTAGTTTTTTATCAGTCATTGTAAGTGTTAGCACATCAAGTATATAACGTGCTTCCTTGAGAAGACGCCGTATCTCGTGAAATACTTTTTTCTTTCCTCGTGAGGCTAAATAATGAATTTTTTCGATTTTATACCGGACATACTGTTTTGTTTTGCTGATTACCTGATCTTTTCCTGTGTTATGGTAGATTTCCAAAATTTCCCTATCCATCAAATCCCATGCTATTGGTTTGAAGTTCTGGATCCTTCCACTGAGCTTTTTTCTTTCTTCCATTTCAAGGCCATGTAAATATTCAATAAAGGAGGTGCAATTTATCTGTGACGATGATTCAATGCCTGCCAGAAAATATTGCTGTACTTGCATATCGCGGATACATGCCACGCTGCGAAAGAGCTTCTTGAAACACCTTAGCCTCTTTTTGGAATGAAATCCCGCTTCAGTTATCCCTCGGATCAGGTTAAACAAGCTTCTGATTTTTTTCACACTAACCCTCACGTCGTGGATGGCTTCAGCCTTGTCACGATCCTCAATCATGGGCAAGCTCACCTGAAATGTCTTTCGTTGTTTTCTGTAGTATCTGTTAAGAATATTATAGCCCATTAGTAAAGTATCTGGAAGCTGTTTATTACAAAGTTAATATTTCATTAATAAAATAGAACATTTAATGATTATCTTCGTAACTTTAGCATATAATTCAAGCTGTTAACTTCATTGTTATTATGGTTATCACTCTGGCTGTACTGTTTTTGGTTTTTCTGCTGTTACTATTTGTTCTGTTTACACCACTCATTATTAATATTAATACGGAAGATAAGTTGTATGACGTCAGGTTGAAAGGAGTATTAAGGCTTTATTTCAATTTAGAAGGCAATGTATTCCAGGTGAAAGGAACAGTGTTTCTCATTCCATTTACTATAAGAACTTTTACAAAAGTACAAAGAGAAGACAAAAAAACAAAAAAAGGCTATAAGGATTTTTATGATAGATTGTCTGGACTCAGTACTGCCCCATTGTTACTAAAACATATTTTAAAAGGACTTAAGACATTTAATGTTAAGTATCTGAGGATAAATTTTGACACCGATGATTTTGTCCGAAATGCCCAATTAGTACCCTATATTACGTATTTGAATTCAAGAGTTGAGAATATGAATTTAAGTATCAATTTTACGGGAGAATCGTTTGCGATTATGATGATACAGAATAGGATTTATAAAATAGTAATAATTGCCATAAAGTATTTAATTAACAAATATAAAATAAAAATGTAAGGAGGAGTTATGGACATGAAACTTGATGAGATGTTGGCTAAGATTCTTGACTATTTGAATTCATCAGCCAAAACAGAAACAGTTATGGGCGAGCCCTTTCAACTTGGCGAATTTACCTGTGTTCCAATTGTTCGAATAGGAATGGGTTTTGGTAGCGGTGGGGGCGGAGGCGCCGGAGATAAAAAAGGTGAAACATCCGGGGGAGCAGCTGGAGCCGGGTTAGGGATTGAACCTGTTGGATTTCTCGTTACCAGAGGCGAGGAAATTTCTATTTTACATGTTGGGAAAAATAAGGGTATTCAGGCTATATTTGAGAAAGTTCCTGATTTGCTGGAGAAATTGCTCGAACTAAAAGATAAAAGAGACAAAGAAAAGCAAAAGAAATAAATGTGCATGTCACCAATCTTTAATTAAAAGATCCAAAACGATTGGTAAATGATCACTGAAACCACCCAGGTAACGATACCCACCGTATGTTCTGAATGGCTTCTGCCCAAAATACCTGTTATCTTCTTCCAATAGGAATTCAGCATCGAAAATGTGTGCCAGATCGTGCCGGGTGAATATTTTATTGTTTTGATTTAAGAGTGGAAAAGATATCAGGAATTGATCAAATAATTGCCAGTACTCTCGCCATTTTATTGTACCTGAATTTTTGTACCGGACCTTTTTTTCTAATAAATTGACCAGGCCATTATTGCCATCTCCTGAGCTCGTTTGTTTGTTTTTTGTTAATAAGCGTAAGCTTTCATCCCATGGTTCATCGTTGAAATCGCCGGTGACAACAATTAAAGCTTTTGAATTCTTGTTTAGGATAGAATCAGTTGTTGAGCGTAATTGACCGGCAATGTATTCTCTTTTCCTTTTAGTCGGCATATATCCCCCATACCGGGAAGCCCAGTGATTGATAAACAGATGCAACGTGTCGCTATTTAATGCCACGCCTTTAACATAAAGGATGTCTCTTGTTCTTGATAGTGTGTCAAAAGGAAAATTTATTTGGATAGCCTTAATAAACAATGGTTGGAATTTGGAAGGCCTGTAAAGTAATGCAACATCAATTCCTCTTCGATCCGGTGAATCGCGGTGAATGATTTTATAATTGATTTTTTTTAATGGAGTTTCCTGTGTGAGTTGTTCAAGCACAACCCTGTTTTCAATCTCGCAAACCCCAACAACTGCTGGAGGGTCGAATCCTCCGATGGCAATGATGGTTTTGTATGTGTTAATTAGTTTTTTTTGAAACTTAAAAGAATTCCATGCCCTGATGCCATCCGGAGTAAATTCATCATCCCTGATAGCCGAATCATTCTTCGTATCAAACAAGTTTTCCAGGTTATAAAATACAATTCTAAACTTTTGGGGTGAATTGGGTGGTTTAGTGATACTATCAGTAATTTGCTGATCGTCGCCCTGAACATAATGAACCGGTGCC
>JAUXII010000217.1 GCA_030621075.1 Lentimicrobiaceae bacterium | reverse complement strand
AGATAAACCAATTCCTGAACGAATCAAAACAGGTTTACTCGGTGCAAAAGTAATAAAAAACGTATCAGGCTTCTTTCAGGTAACAGATATCCTGAAAGGAGAGAACTGGAGAAATAATTTACGATCACCTTTAACTGAGGTTGGTGTTGATGTTTCTGCCGGAGATTTTATTATTGCAGTAAATGGTATTTCCACACAAGAGGCAAGCAACATTTATGAATCATTTGTCAACATGGCGGATAAGGAGGTATTACTAACTGTAAACACGCAACCCAATGAGGAGGGTAGCAGAACTGTTATTGTCAAACCAGTTGACAATGAATCAACATTATATTACTACAATTGGGTTCAGGAGAATATCCGAAAAGTTAATGAAGCAACCAACGGACAGGTTGGGTATATTCATATTCCCGACATGGGACGTGATGGTTTAAATGAATTCATTAAGTACTTTTATCCCCAGTTAACAAAAAAAGGGTTAATAATTGATGACAGGGGTAATGGAGGTGGTAATGTGTCGCCAATGATCATTGAACGACTTAAGCGAGAAGCTTCCAGGGCAAACATGACACGCAATGTACCCACTCCCAGACAGACACCCGGTCAGATGATGGTTGGCCCTAAAGTGTTGCTCATCAATAAATATTCAGCTTCAGATGGAGACCTCTTCCCCTATTCATTTAGAAAAAACCAACTCGGAAAGGTTATCGGAACCAGAACATGGGGTGGTGTTGTGGGCATCAGGGGGTCTCTGCCCTTTATTGATGGGGGCCAGCTTAGAAAGCCTGAATTCGCCTCATATTCATCCGAGGAAAGTAAATGGATTATTGAAGGGTTTGGGGTTGAACCGGATATTTACGTTGAGAATGATCCTGCCAGGGAATATGATGGCATTGACGACCAGTTGAATAAAGCCATTGAGATAATCATGGAAGAGATAAAAAATTACAAAGAAATTCCAAAAATTCCAAAAGCGCCTGAAAAATAGAGGCATAAAAAAAAGGCAGCCTTTTTTTCTTATGCTTGTGCAGTTGGCCCTCCACCAATGTTAAAAGGAGGCATAGGGTCTCCTACCGGTTCTTTGATTGTACCATGGATTGATTCAAATTTTGAAATATTATCTTTCAAGGCCCGAAATAACCTTTTTGCATGATGTGGGGTTAATATGATCCTTGACTTAACTTTCGCTTTTGGTATCCCTGGCATCATCTTAATAAAATCGATAATAAATTCCGAATGAGAATGAGTAATAATTGCCAGGTTGCAATATGTACCTTCGGCAACTTCCTCTTTCAATTCAATATTTAATTGTCCTTTTTTCTGATTTTGATCTTCCATGATTACTAATTATTTTGATTCAACTTCAATATCCTCTTCTTTGGCAGCCATAAGGCTTTCATATTCTTCCCTGGAACCAACAATTTGATTTTCATACTCAGGTAATCCGGTACCTGCTGGGATTAAGTGACCAACAATTACATTTTCTTTTAAGCCCATTAAGTTATCTGTTTTCCCTCGAATTGCAGCCTCTGTAAGTACTTTTGTAGTTTCCTGGAAAGAGGCAGCTGAGATAAAACTCTTTGTCTGCAAAGAAGCTTTTGTTATCCCTTGTAGTACTTGCTTCGCAGTAGCTGGTTGGGCATCTCTGGCTTCTATCAATTTTTTATCTTTCCTTTTCAACATTGAATTCTCATCTCTCAGTTTCCTGGCACTTACTATTTGACCGGCTATAAAATTCGCAGAATCAGCATGATCAACAATCACTTTCTTTCCAAAAATCCAGTCATTCTCTCCATTAAAGTCTATTTTATTCACCAGTTCACCTTCAAGAAACTTAGTATCGCCCGGATCAGCGACCTCCACTTTACGCATCATTTGCCGCACAATAGCTTCAAAATGTTTATCATTTATCTTAACACCCTGCAAACGATAAACCTCCTGAATTTCATTGACAATATACTCCTGCACTTTCATAGGGCCTTTAATAGCCAGGATATCGGCAGGGGTCATAGCACCTTCTGACAGCCGTGTTCCAGCTTTAACATAGTCATTTTCCTGAGCCAGAATCTGTTTTGATGTGGAAATAAGGTATTTCTTCTCTTCACCGGTTTTGGAGGTAATAATTACTTCACGATTCCCTCTTTTTAGTTTCTTACCAAATGAAACAACACCGTCGATCTCAGCAACAGTAGCCGGATCTGATGGGTTTCTTGCTTCAAATAATTCTGTCACGCGTGGAAGACCACCAGTAATATCACCTGATTTACCAATTGCCCGGGGTATTTTAACAAGGATATCCCCGGCTTTAATTTTAGCTCCATCCTCTACCTGGATATGTGCCCCAACCGGAAGGTCATACGTTCTGATAAGTTCATTTTCGGGTGACATCACATTGATAGTAGGATTTTTGGTTTTAATACGTTTTTCAGTGATCACTTTTTCATAGAATCCTGTTTGTTCATCGGATTCAACCCGGTATGTAACACCTTCAAGAACATTTTCAAAGAGAATCTTTCCGCCTACTTCAGAAAGTATAAGTGCGTTATATGGATCCCAGTCACTTATCAAGTCACCCTTTTTGACATCAGAACCAGACCTTACAAAAAGTTTAGCACCATAAGGAATATTACCTGACATAAGTACAATGCCGGTTTTTTTATCAATAATTCTCATCTCGGCAGAACGGCCGATAACAATATTAAATTTCTCTTTTGTTTTGCTTTCAGACTCAACAAACCTGAGTTCATCAATTTCAAGGAGGCCGTCGAACTTTGCTTCGATTTTCGAAACTATTGCAATATTTGAGGCTGTACCACCAACGTGGAATGTTCTCAGAGTAAGCTGTGTGCCTGGTTCACCAATTGATTGTGCAGCAATAACCCCAACGGCTTCGCCCATTTGAACCAATCGGCCAGTAGCTAAGTTACGTCCGTAACATTTAGCACAAACACCTACTTTTGACTCACAAGTCAGCACCGATCTGATTTCAACTGATTCAATCGGAGAATTTTCAATAACTTGTCCAATTTCTTCAGTTATTTCCTCACCAGCCTGAACCATTATTTCGCCGGTTTGCGGATGATAAACATCATGTAACGAAACCCTACCCAGAATACGGTCATATAGTTTTTCAACAACTTCTTCGTTCTTTTTGAGCGAGGTGGTAGAAAGGCCTCTTAGTGTACCGCAATCATCTTCAGCGATAACAACATCTTGTGCAACATCCACTAATCTCCGCGTCAGGTATCCGGCATCGGCGGTTTTTAAAGCTGTATCGGCCAAACCTTTTCTCGCACCGTGTGTAGAAATAAAGTATTCAAGAACTGATAAGCCTTCTTTAAAGTTTGACAGGATAGGGTTTTCAATGATCTCTCCTCCTGTAGCGCCTGACTTTTGTGGCTTAGC
>JAUXII010000194.1 GCA_030621075.1 Lentimicrobiaceae bacterium | reverse complement strand
AGGCAATTCCAAGGGCTCCATGCAGGTAATCGAAATTGCCAAGAGAAATTTCATTCATCATTGATTTCTCAAGAAATGTATCAAGCTGATCAAATTCTTCCATGGCCTGTTTATCCAGGAAATCATTGTTTACGAGAAGTCTGACGGCCCAGGCTATCCCTGCAAGGCCTGAAGAGAAAGATTGATTGGCATATCCCTTATTTATATCATCAAAAACAGTATGGATCAGGCTATATCCTTTCTCGATCTGTTTTTCATCCTCAACAAATTTCCCCAGGTAGAAGAAAAAAAGGCTGATCCCTGCCCTACCATTGAGTAAGCCAGGATTTGCAATATTATTCCACGAATGAAGGGCTTTGCCTAATTGGTAAAGTTTATTTTTGTAAGGCTCAGATTGATTTTGGTCAAATAATGGGTTCCAATTCATAATCAGTTAGATACAACGAGCAGGACAAAGGAAAAAGTTAATTAATTCAATCAGCAGCAATACCTTATCTTTTGAGTTAATCCAACACTTCTGCATTTGTAACCATTGAATTTTAATTACTTATTAACAAATTTCTTAATTTTGCAAACACAAGTTTTTTTGAAATCCATCAGAGAAAACATAATAACCCTGCGATGTATCTAGCGATTTGCACTTATTACTTTAATTATCGAGGCATATGAAAACGAAGGAAGAAATTGTATCAAACTGGTTACCAAGGTATACAGGGACTAAGTTGTCAGAATTCGGGAAATATATACTTTTGGTTAACTTCAATCAATACTTAGAATTATTTGCCGAATGGAATAATGTGCCGATAAAAGGTTTGGACAGGGCCATGCCAACAGCCACAGCAGGAAACATTTCGGTGATTAAATTCGGCATGGGAAGTGCCAACGCCGCAACGATTATGGACTTGCTTGGCGTAATCTCTCCCAAGGCATCTCTTTTTCTCGGTAAATGCGGCGGTTTAAAGAAAAAAAATGAATTGGGGGATTTGATCCTTCCAATAGCTGCCATCAGGGGAGAAGGAACTTCTAACGATTATTTTCCTCGCGAAATACCTGCTCTACCCGCTTTCAGCATGCAAAAGGCAATTTCCACTACTATAAGAGATTACCGGCGGGACTACTGGACAGGAACCGTTTATACAACCAACAGGCGCGTTTGGGAACATGACGAAAAATTTAAAAAATACCTTCGTAAAACCCGTTGCATGGCCATTGATCAGGAAACGGCTACGATTTTCATTGTAGGTTTTGCCAATCAAATTCCAACAGGGGCCTTACTATTAGTTTCGGACCAGCCAATGATATCTTCCGGTATTAAAACAGAAAAAAGTGATCAAAAGGTTTCTGAACGCTTTGTTGAAGAACATTTACATATTGGTATTGACTCACTTAACCAATTGATCAATGATGGTTTAACGGTGAAGCATTTGAGGTTTTGATGGGTGATAATTAGTACTCAAGGCACTGAATAACTACGTTTAATGTAATATTTTAAAAATTAGCTCTTTCAGAAGCTCTCCATGGGTTGTAGTGACATTCCCTACCCCTTTACTCTTCAGGTCGTATTCCCGTAAAAATGATATTATTTTTGCTAATCTTTGAGCTGAAAAGTTTCTAGCTGCCTGCTGATAATCATTCACGAAAAACGGATGAATTGACAAAGCAGAAGCAACACTGTTACGTGACTTGTCTTTCAGACTATGATACACCATTACTTTCACGAAAAAATTACCCAACACTGATATGGTCCTGACCAAGGGGTTATCTTTTTCATTGGATGCAAAGTAAAAAGCAATTTGATTCGCTTTATACACATTCTTTGTCCCCAGCGCCTTTTGAAGTTCAAAAATATTGAACTCTTTGCTTATTCCAATATTTTCCTCAATATGATGATCGTTAATCTCTGTATCAGCGGGGATGTTGATAACTAATTTACCAATCTCGTTCACGATACGTGTAAGATCTGTACCGAGATACTCAGATAACAACACACTTGCTTTTGGTGTAATCGAATAATCTCTGGCTTTTAAATAATTTCTGATCCAGTCGGGGATTTTATTTTCGTATAATTTTGGTGATTCAAATACGACACCATTTTTTTCATTTCTTTTTACAATTGCCCTTCTTTTGTCAATCTTTTTATACTTATGGCAAATCACCAGAAGAGTAGATTTTAACGAATTTTCAACATAAGAAAGAAGGTTTTCAATGTTCTTTACCTCTTGGGCCTCTTTAACGATAACTACCTGGTAATTAGCCATCATAGGGAATCTTTTCGCGTAACTGATTATTGTTGGAACATCCGTTTCCTTTCCATAGATAATCGTTTGATTGAATTCCTTTTCTGTTTCAGATAGTACATTTGCCTCAATATAATCAGATATTTCATCAATATAATAAGGTTCCTCTCCAAATAACAGATAGACAGGGTAATATATTTTATTTTTCAGATCAGTTAGTATTTGATCAAATGTCATCAAGAGAGTTTACTTCAGATTAAATAATATGAATCAAGGGTTAAAATAAGTTTCTTTTTTACCACAAAGATACACGAAGGATAGCACTAAGTAACCCTAAGGAGTATAAATTGGTGACTGGAACATATCAAGTATAGATTCCTTCAATGATATCCTCCAGTTTTACAAGCAGGTGTTTCCTTTTCAGTTTAAGTGTTTGAGAAAGATCTCCATCTTCAACCGACCAGGGTTTATCAAGCAAAACAATTTTCTTGATCTGTTCGGTTTTATCCAGGACCGCATTCATTTCATCAACTTCACGTTGAATACGATTCACGATTCTCTCTGTTTGTATGGCTTCCCGTGCACTTACGTATGTCAGCCCCTTAACCCTGCACCATGATTTCAGGTGAGCAAAGTTAGGAATAATGATGGCTGCCGGAAAGTGCTTATTTTCTCCAACCACCATAATATTTTCAATGAAAGATGATTCTTTAAATTTACTTTCCAATACCTGTGGTGCAATATACTTTCCCCCGGAAGTTTTAAATATCTCTTTTTTACGGTCGGTAATTTTTAGGTATTTCTCATCTTCAAGAACGCCAATATCACCGGTATGGAACCAGCCATCCGGATCGATCACTTTTTGGGTCTCTTCCGGTTTCTTAAAATACCCTAACATTACGTTGGACCCTTTAAACAGGATCTCTCCGTCTTGGGCAAATTTCACCTGACCCATCATTACCTGACCTACTGTTCCGATTTTTACTCCATCCGGCATAAATGTTGCTACAGCAATTACCGGTGATGTTTCGGTCAATCCATAACCTTCCATTACTTTGATACCAGCAACCCAGAACACATGCGAGAGTCTGGATTGCAAGGTAGCACCTCCTGAAACAATAACCTGTAAACGGCCACCCATTGCATCACGCCATTTCGAAAAAACCAGTTTATCAACAATTTTATGTTTTGTACGGTACCACCATCCCATATTTTTATTCGGCACATAGCGATATCCAATGTTCAATGCCCAAAAGAACATCATTTTCTTTATGCCTTTCAATTCTCTTCCTTTGGCCATAATTTTATCGAATGATTTCTCAATAACACGAGGAACAGCGCAAAACATCCCGGGATGAACTTCCCGTATATTATCGCCAACCTTTTCAATACTTTCCGCATAAAATATTGTCATGCCAAAATCCTGGTAGG
>JAUXII010000208.1 GCA_030621075.1 Lentimicrobiaceae bacterium | reverse complement strand
GCACATCCAATTACTGGAAATATTTTATCGGCCAAACTAAAGGACTCAAACGCTTAAATGTGGCTGGCCAAAAAAGAGAGCTTGAAAAAACATTCCAGGGTTGGGCTGATGCCAATGCCCTTACAAAAGAAAAATATGGGAATGTACTGCCTAACCTTGAAAAAGCCTATGAGAATTATAAAGAATACGATCTGTTGCGAATTTATTTTAGTGAATGCATTGCCAGAGGAAGCGAAGCTATTGGCTTTGCCGGGAACTTTTCAAACCTCAAAAAAGAACTTATGGAGAAAAAGGCCGATCAGGAAAAAATTGATCAGCTGATTGCAGGTTTGGGGAAAAAATCTGTTGCTTATTTCAAGAATTATAATCAGCCTACCGACAAAAAACTGATGGCAGCTATGCTGGAAATGTATTACAATAATATTCCGGCAAAATTTTATCCGGAACAATTAACCGGCATTGCTAAAAAATACAAAGGTGATTTTCAGCAATACGCTGATATGGCATTTAGTAAATCTATTTTTGTAGACGAAAACAAAATGAATGCGTTTTTCGATGATCCGAAATTAAAAACCCTTAAAAAGGATCCTATCTATGTCCTTATGAAATCGTTTTATAACTTTTATTATGAAAAAAGAAAAGAAGCCACTGAGATCAACGCTGTTATGAGCAAAGAAAAAAGGTTATATATGGCCGGATTGAGAGAAATGGAAAAGGATAAAACATTCTACCCCGATGCTAACTTCACTATGCGGCTCACCTATGGTACTGTGCAGGATTATTTCCCGGCCGATGCAATCCATTTCGATTATCGTACTACCTTAAGTGGAATTATGGAAAAAGAAGACCCCTCCAATTGGGAATTTGTCGTACCGGAAAAACTGAAAGAATTATTCAATACGAAAGATTTTGGAAGATATGGTGAAGATGGGAAAATGTATATATGTTTTCTCACTAATCACGATATTACAGGTGGTAACTCAGGCAGCCCTGTTATTAACGGCAAAGGCGAACTGATAGGCCTGGCTTTTGATGGTAATTGGGAAGCCATGAGTGGTGATATTGCTTTCGAGCCCGGGCTTCAACGAACCATTAATGTTGATATCCGGTATGTTTTGTTTATCATCGATAAATATGCCGGAGCCCAAAATATTATTGATGAACTAACCATCGTATCTGAATAATATGATAAATGGAAAATTTGTTTTATTTTTACACCAGTCATGGTAAAAATAAATAGCAAGAAACAGGGGTTTGGGACAGCCCCTGTGTTTTTCACTGCCATATCAACCATTCTCGGAGCCATCCTTTTTCTTCGCTTTGGTTTTGCTACCGGAACACTTGGGTTTTGGGGCGTAATGCTGATAATACTTCTTGGCCATATGGTCATCATACCCACTGCCCTGGCTATCTCTGAAATAGCTACAAATCAACGTGTTGAAGGTGGTGGTGAGTATTTTATCATTTCCCGGTCGTTCGGATTGAATATTGGGGCAACAATCGGTATTGCTTTGTTCATGTCGCAGGCCATCAGCGTAGCTTTTTATGTGATTGCCTTTACCGAAGCTTTCGAACCTCTGTTTAATTATGTCAGTGAAAGATACAATATTATTTTGCCCCGGCAGGTCATAAGCATCCCGGCAATGGGATTGCTCTCATTGCTCATCCTGAAAAAGGGGGCAAACATTGGCGTTAAGGCGCTTTATATAGTTGTAATCATCTTGTTTATTTCTCTTGCTTTTTTCTTCCTCGGTAAAACTGATTATTCATTGACCGCTAGTGGTATCTTCTCTCAACCATTGAAAGGCATGGATAATTTCTTCATCGTTTTTGCTATCTGTTTCCCTGCATTTACGGGAATGACTGCTGGTGTCGGGCTGTCGGGCGACCTCAGAAATCCCGGCAAATCAATTCCCTGGGGAACACTCTCTGCTACCATTGTAGGTATGATCGTTTATGTTTTTGTCGTATGGAAATTGACAACCTCAGTCAGTCCCCACGACCTTATGGAACATCAACTCATTATGAGCCATATTGCTATTTATGGGTTTCTGGTCATTCCGTTAGGCCTGGCAGCCTCTACTATCTCTTCAGCCATTGGCTCATTTATGGTAGGGCCAAGAACGTTACAGGCGTTGGGGAAAGACAGGTCGTTCCCTTTTAAAAAATTGAATGCGTTTATTGCCGAAGGGAAACAAGATACTAACGAGCCTTTTAATGCCGCGCTGGTTACCTGTATTATAGCTTTTATTTTTGTAGCTCTTGGAACTGTAAATGCCGTTGCTGAAATTATCTCAATGTTTTTTATGGTAACGTACGGCGCATTGTGCCTGATCTCTTTCCTTAACCATTTCGGGGCTGATCCGTCATATCGCCCCAGGTTTAAGTCAAAATGGGCCTTTTCATTACTTGGTTTTGTGATGAGCGTCTGGTTGATGTTTAAAATAAACTGGATATATGCCTTACTGGCAGTGGTGATCATGATACTTATCTATTTCATTATTACCAAATACCATAAAGAGAGGCAAGGATTAGAAATTATCTTCAGAAGTGCTATTTTTCAAATCAACCGGAACCTGCAGGTTTATCTGCAGAAACAAAAAAGTTTATCCCATAAGCTGCCCTGGCGTCCATCTGCGGTATGTGTATCACAAAGTACGTTTCAAAGAGAAAATGCATTTAACCTGCTTAACTGGATATCGTATAAACATGGATTTGGAACGTATATTCATCTGATAAAAGATTATTTTTCAAAAGCAACGGATGAAAAATCAAAAGAAATTCTGGAGATCCTCGTCGGGAAATCTGACAAAAAAAACAGTCATTTATACAGCGACACCATTATTTCTCCTTCCTACACCTCAGCTATTGCTCAAATAATACAACTCCCCGGGATATCAGGGATGGAAAATAATATGGTTATCTTTGAATTTGATAAACAAGAACCCAATAATCTCGGCCAAATCATTGAAAATATTCCACTTGTCCGTGCCGGAGAAAATGATGTTTGTGTACTGGGAAGTTCCTACCAGGAAATGAATTTTAAAAACGACATTCATGTTTGGATAAAACGCAGCGACATCATCAATGCTAACCTGATGATCCTGCTGAGTTATATTATTCTGGGACACCCCGATTGGAAAAAGAGTTCTATTAAAATATTTGATGTCTGCAAAAAATCTGATGTGGAAGCCACAAGGGAAAATATTTTAAACCTGATACAAACAGGCCGGCTACCTATCTCATCAAAAAATGTTGAAGTAATTGAGGCCGATGAAGAAACCAATGTAAAAGAGGTTATAAATATTCACTCGGCCGATGCTGCCCTTACATTAATAGGCTTTAGAGTTGGCCAGCTAAAAAGTGTTGGGGAAGATGTTTTTAAAGGCTATGAAAAAATGGGCGACGTGCTCTTTGTCAATGCACATGCTCAAAAAGATATCAGGTAACTGCCCACCGCCTCCTGCCTCCTGCCT
>JAUXII010000150.1 GCA_030621075.1 Lentimicrobiaceae bacterium | reverse complement strand
TGGGTTCACTCTCTTTTTTTTGCTCCACGGCCGTGGAGCAAAAAAAAGAGAGTGAACCCATCACTCTCTTTCGCAATCTTAAAATTATGAAACCGCAGAAATAAACCAGTTAACCCAATCTGCTGTTTACCCAAAAATCAACCGCTAAATTAATAGACTTCAGATATGAACCCACAGCGTTAACGAAAAAGATATTAACATGTTATAGTTAATAATGTTGTTGATATCAAAAAAACGAGGAGTAAAAAACGAAAAAGAGAGTGAGAGATCACTCCCTTTTCCTGATTTTAAGATTGCGAAAGAAAGGTAAGAAGATAAATACCTATCTATGTGTTAATCCAAAAAAAATGAAAAGGTAACTATGAAATGGTACAAAATTTTAGAAAAAAGATAAATAGAAAGAGCAGGAACCCCTCCCTGCTCTTTCAGTAACCCAAAATCTTAAAATTATAAAACTGATTGTTACAAAAATGAATTTTGTAATTCACCCAATCTATAAGTTAATCATGAAAAAGGAAAAAGGTAATACTGTTTTTGAAAAAAAAATGAAAAAAAATGATCATTCTTAAAAAGCACTTATGCAATAGCCTTTAAAACAGGTAGTTGCTGTGGTTTGGTGAGGTGTTTTTTGAAAAAAGTCGATAGTTATGCTGTAGTTATCACTTTATATACCTTGTCGGATCTTCTTATGACCTCATCTACGGGGATAGAACAAACTTCACCCTTAACTGTTTCTAACACATTTTTCAGATCTACCCGGATCTCTTTTATCCTGTTTTCATATACCCCGGTGGTTGGGCCAATTATACGAATTTCATCCCCGACATGCAGACTGTTTGTCTCTATTTTGATTTCGGCAACTTTGATTTTTGTAAAATAATTGGTGATTTTACCGACATACATTTTTTTTGTGGTGGCCTGTGATCCATATTGTTCACTCCATTCACCTAATTTTTGCCCAAGATAATAACCATCCCAGAACCCGCGGTTATAAACTGTTTTTAATTTTTCCGTCCACCTAATGATGTTATCGGAAGTATAATTGCCTTCAAATAATGCATCTACGGCTTCACGGTAACATTGGGTTACTGTTTTAACATATTCCGGAGACCTTCCCCTTCCTTCAATTTTTAAAACCCTGACCCCTGCCTTGATGATCTTATCCAGAAAATGGATGGTTTTAAGGTCTTTTGGGGACATGATGTATTCATTATCAACCTCCAGTTCAATTTCCCCCTCTTTATCAAAAACAGTATAAGGCCTTCGGCAATCCTGATAGCAGGCCCCTCTGTTTGCCGGGGAGTTGTGGTTGTCGAGGCTAAGGTAACATTTACCAGATACAGCCATACAAAGAGCACCATGAGAAAACATTTCAATTTGAACAAGCTTTCCTGACGGTCCTGTGATGTTTTGGTCTTTGATCTCAGTGGTAATAGCCGATACCTGTTCAAGATTAAGCTCACGTGCCGTTACCATTACATCTGCAAACCGGGAATAATATTTAATGGCTTCAATATTGGTAATATTGGTTTGAGTCGACATATGAACCTCCACCCCCTGTTGATTTGCATAATGGAATACCGATGGGTCGGCAGCAATAATAGCAGTGATTTTATTATCTCTGGCAGCATCAACAATTTGACGCATCAGGGGAAGTTCGCTGTCGTAAATTACAGTATTCAGGGTGATATAAGAACGGAGGTTGTTTTCTTTGCAAATACCAGAAATGATTTTTAAATCATCGATCGTGAAATTTTTTGAAGATCTTGACCGCATATTCAGGTTCTCGATGCCAAAATAAACGGAATCAGCGCCTCCCTGGATAGCAGCTGTTAGTGACTCGAAAGAGCCAACCGGCGACATGATTTCAATATCACAAGCTTCCATTGAATAAAGTTTCCGCAAAATTACATAAATTTACAGCAGAAACGGTTAGCTGGGTTTTCTTCGTTGTAAATTGGGTTTTGGGGTTCATGGAGGTATTGCTGGAAGAATTGGATAAATAGTAATCATTATTTATTGAAATCCAGCTTCATATGTATCTCCTTTAATTGATCATCGCTAATCGCCGATGGTGAATCGATCATAACATCTCTTCCGGCATTATTTTTTGGAAATGCTATCACATCCCTGATTGAGTCTGTTCCGGCAAACAGGGCCACCAATCTGTCGAAACCAAAAGCAATACCACCGTGGGGTGGCGCACCGTATTCAAAAGCATTCATCAAAAAGCCAAACTGCGATTGAGCCTCTTCTTCAGTGAATCCAAGCAACTTAAACATACGCTGTTGTAATTGTTTGTTGTGGATCCTTATTGAACCACCACCTATTTCAACGCCATTGATTACCAAATCGTAGGCATTAGCCCTTACTTCACCCGGTCTGTTTTCGAGCATAGAAAGATCTTCCTTTTTGGGAGATGTGAAGGGATGATGCATGGCATGATAACGCTGTGTCTCCTCGTTCCATTCCAGTAAAGGGAAATTTACAACCCATAAAGGTTTGAAAACATTGGGGTCTCTTAATCCAAGCCGTGAACCCATTTCCAGGCGTAATTCACAAAGAGCCTTACGGGTTTTGTCTTTTTCACCTGCCAGAATCAAAATCAGGTCGTCAGGCTTGGCATTAAATTGTTTTGCCAACCTGTTTAATTCTTCCTGTCCGAAAAATTTATCTACCGATGATTTAAAAGTACCGTCATTGTTACATTTAACATAAACCAGCCCCTTTGCTCCGATTTGTGGCTTTCTGACAAAATCAGTTAATTTGTCGAGCTGTTTTCTGGAATAACCGCCACATCCTTCTGCATTGATGCCAACAACGAGCTCTGCACTGTCAAAAACCTGAAAACCCTTGCCTTTTGCCTGATCGTTTAGTTCAACAAACTTCATGTCAAAACGCAGATCGGGTTTATCGCTTCCGTAGTATTTCATAGCATCTACATACTGAATTCGTGGGAAATCATCTACATCAATCCCTTTAATGGTTTTAAAAAGATGCTTTGCAAGCCCCTCAAAGGCATTAAGTACATCATCCTGTTCAACAAAGGCCATTTCACAGTCAATTTGTGTAAATTCCGGCTGGCGGTCGGCACGAAGGTCTTCATCCCTGAAACATTTTACTATCTGAAAATATTTATCGTAGCCTGCTACCATTAATAGCTGTTTGAATGTTTGCGGTGATTGGGGAAGGGCATAAAATTGCCCTGCATTCATACGCGAAGGGACAATAAAATCACGAGCACCTTCGGGAGTTGATTTTATCAGATAAGGTGTTTCAATCTCAATAAAATCCTGGGAACTCATATATTTTCTGGTTTCTATGGCCATCAGGTGGCGAAGTTTAAGGTTGTCCTTGTTTACATTTCGCCGGAGATCTAAGTAACGGTATTGCATACGTAATTCTTCTCCACCATCGGTATTGTCTTCGATTGTAAAAGGCGGTACATTGGAGGTATTGAGTACCCCCAGGTCGTTAACAACGACCTCTATCTCTCCGGTAGTGAGCTTCGGGTTTTTATTAATTCGTTCAGTTACCTCGCCCGTTACTTTTATTACAAATTCCCGCCCCAGTTTTCTCGCTGCTTCGCATAATTGGGAATTTATTTCCATATTAAACACAAGCTGTGTAATGCCATACCTGTCACGCAGATCAATAAAGGTCATTCCTCCCAGGTCTCTTGTCCGTTGGACCCATCCGGAGAGGGTCACTTTTTCGTTTTTATTTATCAGCGTTAATTCGCCGCATGTATGTGTTCGTAACATGGTGAAATGTGTTAATTGTTTTCTGTGAAGATTAAGATTGCGAAAGTAGTAAAAACAGTTTTAAGCTACAAGCATGACAATGCATACATAGCATTGACCGTTTTTAATTAGTTAATAGATATGTTGACTTTTCTCTTTTGCTTTTTTTGATTTTGGAGACAAATCTGATATTAACAAAAAAATGTTTATAATTTTTGTAAATGTTTTGGTTTATTTAATAAATAATTGTACTTTTGTAGTAATCCACATTAGTGGAGGTGGAGGGTTGTACAGGCCCTTGCCCCGGAAACGGGGTTTTTTTATGGCAATTTTTTTGCGCCATAACCAAGTATTCTGCCATCATACCGAAAGAATTTTGATGATTCCAAAATTTTGATGATTTCATCACCAAAAGTAATTTTCCCGTCATCCTTATGAAAGACATTTTTATAAAACCATCTTCTTGCAGGATGTGC